>NZ_CP051206.1:611000-916500 GCF_012516395.1 Dolichospermum flos-aquae CCAP 1403/13F | reverse complement strand
TATGGCGTTCTCGCAGTCTTTGGTTAATGACTCAAGCAGCCCGGTGGGGACAAATCAAAGAAATTCCTAAAAACGCCGAAGAAGTAGCTGCAAAAGGTTGGAGAACCGATTTATATCGAGAGATAGCGGCAGAAATGGGAATTGAATGTCCCCAGGATGATGACAAAGTTGAACCCCCGGAAGCATTTATAGATAAAAAAGGATTTGATCCTAGTGATCCTGTAGGATATCTCAATAGTTTTGATATTCGTGCTAACGCTCCTTCTCAGTTTTTCATGTCTTAAAAATAGCTAATTATATCAAAAGGAATTAATCATGGAATATACGGTTTTAAAAGATCATACTTCTCCAGAAAGTTTACCCCGTAACGGATTTTTGGAAGTAGAGAATTTAGTTAAATCTTATCCAACCCAGGATAAAGGAAAATTCACAGTTTTAGATAATGTTAATTTGACCATTGGTGAAGATGAATATATTTCTGTTATTGGTCATTCTGGTTGTGGTAAATCCACATTATTAAAAATAATTGGTGGTTTTGAAAAAGCTACATCTGGTTCAATTCGCTTAGATGGTAAAGAGATTCGGAAACCAGGAGCAGATAGAATGATGGTATTTCAAAATTATTCATTATTACCTTGGTTAACAGTCCGTGAAAATATCCGTTTAGCAGTAGATGAAGTTTTGAAAAATGCTAATCGTGCCGAAAAAATCAGCATTGTCAATGAACACTTGACAATGGTAAACTTAACAGCAGCCGCAGACAAATATCCTGATGAAATTTCTGGAGGAATGAAACAAAGAGTGGGTATTGCGAGGGCTTTAGCAATTCGTCCCAAAATGTTATTAATGGATGAACCTTTTGGGGCTTTAGATGCTTTAACTCGTGGTAAATTACAACGTCAGGTATTAGATATTTGGGAACATAATCGGCAAGCTGTTATGATGATTACCCATGATGTTGACGAAGCAATTTATATGTCTGACAGAATTATTTTGATGACTAATGGACCATCTGCAAAAATAGGAGAAATTTTAACAGTTCCTTTTGAACATCCTAGAGATAGAGTGGCCATGCGGAACTCTACAGAATATTTTGAACTTCGCAATCATGCTCTTAATTTTCTGGATCAAAATTTCACACCAGAGTAGGGGCAAACCCCCTGTGGTTGCCCAGATTTGCGTAGGGGCAAACCCCCTGTGGTTGCCCAGATTTGCGTAGGGGCAAACCCCCTGTGGTTGCCCAGATTTGCTCAGAGAGTCAGAGTTTGAGAGATGGAATTTTTGAATTTTATACCTCAATTCAGCAATTTCAAGTCTGTAGTCTTCAAAATTTCAGTATTATCTTTTCTCACTCTTAAAGTAGAAGTAGAATTACCATCTTCAGTTATCGGTTGTTCTAAAATGTAGACATAATCCCCATTTTTCCAACCTGTAACACATTTACCATCTCGACAGGAAACTTTACCACCTGTTAACTTGAGACATTTACCATTAGTATCACATCCTTTATAATTCACATTTCCTGTACCATTAACCCCATTCCAAGAATCAGTATTACTCAAAGTAATTGTCCATTCATCATTACTTAAAGTTTGTGAATTACCACTTTTTGAATTATCGCTTGAGGATCTTCTTTCTGAACCTTTACTGACAACTTGCATTTTTGTAATGATGGATTCTTTGCGAGTTTTACCGCAAGGTTCTGCACTTTCACAATCATTAACTGATTGTATTTCATAAACAGCACGGACTTTTTTATTGACAAACTTCTTCTCGTCAGCACAAATATCAAAACTCGCACCAACATTGTGTTCAATGCCTTTTTTATCTACTAAGGTAACGTAGCACATTAAATCACCATTAACTAACTCCTTTACTATTCCTAATTTTGGTTTTTTACTTCCATCTCTTTTAGTATTTTTATCCAGGTTTTTACGAACAGGGGTTTTCTCCTCTTCTTTATTATTTTCATCTTCTTGAGTTTCTGATTCTGGAGAAGATTCTTGTTTATCTTTTTGTTCCCTTGGTGCTACTGAAGAACTTTCCCTTTGACTTTGTGTGACAGTATTACTCGAATCTTCTTTAAACATATCCTTGGGTGCGTTACCACAACTTACCAGAGATATGCAGCTAAGAAATAAAGAAATTGTGAGCATTAATTTTTTCATGGTACAAATTACAATAGTTGAGAATATTCCTATATTCTAACATAGACCTGATTTAATCAGATTTATTCTATATTTTCACTTATCAGAATTATTTGCAGATAAAATCTGAATTAATTGATAATCTTTAAAACTACCAATAATCCGATAAGGTATTGGTAACTTAACAAAACTTGGTTGATAAATCCAAGCATAACTAAAAATAGGTAACTGAGAAATTGAATCTACACTTTTACCATACTGGGGTGTATAAAAGTAAATTAACAGAGATTCTTTATCATTAAATCCTGTTCCTTTGACAAAGTTAATAGGATGATTATGCAAAATTTTATTAATTGATTCTTGTTGATAAAATACTCTAAAATTCGGGTTGAAATCACCTAATAAACCTAAATTACCCGCTGTAGCTAGAGATAACCAACAACTAATTAATAATCCACCTAGCCAATAACGAGAAGTCAAAAACTTGTGGTGATAGTGAAAATTACCTATCCAGATTAATGGTACAATTAAGCTGCCAAAACCAGAATATATTCCTAGAATTGCATATTTGTGAATATCTACTTCACCCCAAATTAAAATACCTGTTCCAGCTAAAACTAAAATAACGCCTAATATTCCCCAAGCATAACTAATATTTCTGGGTAAATAAACTATCTTGTGAGATGAATATTGATCATCAAATCCTTTTTGGTAAATTTTTCCTAACCAATCTAAACCCACCGCAGCTAGAAAAGCAATAAATGGATAAAGGCCAAGACTATAATGAGAGAAACGAGTAGAAAATATACTCAATTCAGTAAATAAGACAACAGGAAACCCGATTAATATTAATGGATATTTAGAAATTGAACGCCGTCTGACTAATACTAAACCTAATAAACTAAAAAATAACCAAGGAAAAGATTTTAAAGCTAGATTCCACACATAAAAGAAAATGCCATTTTTATGTTGTTCATGACTACCTAGTTCTATGACAAATCCCAATAAAGCCCCAATACTATCGCTACCATAACGCAACCAACTAAAATAAAGCCAAATTAAGCTAGGAATTAAACCCACTAAAAACCCTAAATACAACATGGGGTTAGTTAAATGACGATGACGGCGATGATCTATAATTAAATAAGGTAATAATGCTATCATTGGTAAAAAAATCATTAAGCTTCTCATTAAAAAGCCTAAGCCAAAACTTAACCCAGTTATAAAACCATAAAAATATCGTTTTCGAGGATCTATGTCAGATTTTAATAGGGAGAAAATTCCCATAAATACTAATAAGATAGTTGGGACATCTGGTGTGGCTAACCGACAATATTGTAACCACAAAAATGCTACATTTAAAATCATAATTCCCAAAAATGCTAATTCTTGAGATAGTAAAATTTCCCCAACTTTATAAATAACAAATATGCTCAAAATTCCCGCAATCATTGTCGGTATTCGCGCAGTTGTATCACTAACACCAAATAGCTGATAAAAAATAGCAATTAACCAATAAAAACCAGGGGTTTTATGATGAGGATTACCCCAAGGAGATACCCAGTCACCAGTTTCCAACATTTGTCTGGCTCTTAACGCATAAAGGGTTTCATCATGAGCCATGAGACTGGTTTCCCCAGAAGTAAATAACAACAAAGGAAGTAGCCAAATTAACAACTTGGGATATGGTAATTGCCAAAATAGCCGAATTAATTGGATAATCAAAATAATTAGGGGTGATTTAAAAAACATTTATGAATAGTAAATATAGTATTTACTCATGTAGAATAAGTTAAGTTATCAAAAATAACTTATCAATTAGAATACTATTCAAAATTTTCCAATCGGGGAAAAAAGACGTTTATGCTCCTGCAACCAAGTCAACGCATTAAATTAGATGAATCGGATGATCTGTTATTCTATAGTTACCCTCGCTTTGTCACTCATGTAGATGAGGGTTTTATTCAACAATTAACTGATTTATATCGTCAGCGACTGCAATCAAATACTCGTATTCTTGATTTGATGAGTAGTTGGGTATCGCATCTACCCACAGATATAGATTTTGCTCATGTAGCAGGACATGGACTAAATGCTGAAGAATTAGCCCGAAATCCCCAGTTAAATCATTACTTTGTCCAAAATATCAACACAAATCCCCAGTTACCTTTTCCAGATCAAGACTTTGATGCTGTTATTAACTGTGTTTCTGTGCAATATATCCAATACCCAGAGGCTATATTTTCGGAAATACACCGCATTCTTAAACCCGGTGGGATAGCAATTATTAGTTTTTCTAACCGGATGTTTTTTCAAAAGGCAATTCAAGTCTGGCGAGACGGTTCCGAAGCTTTTAGGGTAGAATTGGTCAAAGGCTATTTTGCCTCAGTTCCTGGATTCACCACCCCAGAAGTGATTTGCTCAAAGTCAGCAGCACCAGGTTTTTTACAGTGGTTGGGGGTACCAGGCGGAGATCCTTTGTATGCGGTGATAGCTCAACGTCTTGCGTAGTATTATCAATACCTCTAATCATTATTTAAAAGTAAATTTCTAGTTTGTAAATGGCAAAATAGTTGATAATTGCCTCACAAGCTCAAGTATTAAGGAGAAGCCAAAAATGGTGAAAAATCGTGGGCGGAGAGTTTTAGCGGCTTTATTGCTATCAGTTGTCCTACTAACTACAGCTTGTTCTCCAAAAGCACCTAGTCGTTTTGATCAGGTACAACAAGAAAGTACCAAGCAAAAAAGCGGACAAGCTGTAGTTAAAAATGCGACTCAAGGTAGCAAATTAAATAACTTCTTCCCCAGTAGCGAAGATGGCTATGATCGTGTCTATACCCAAGAGAAAAAAGGCTTTTCTGAAGCAAACTTGAAAAAAGGTGGCAAAGTAGTTGCTCAACTCGCTATTTCTGATACTAGCAGCATACCAGGAGCAGCGGCTAAATTTGCTAACAGCACTGAAAAAATAGGCGGTTATCCTGCGGTAAAAGTTGGTAACACTCAAACTTCGGTTTTGGTGGATAAGTACCAAGTCAAGGTAATTTCTAAAAGTCCATCATTTACTGCGAGCGATTCGCGCAGCCTGGATAGAAAAATTTAATCTCGATGGTTTAGCAAAGTTGAAATAGGTCAGCAACCGCTTTCCTGATTAGCAACTGACATTAATACAAAACATAGATAAGGAGACTTTTGTGAGTAAACCAATTCAGCAGTTAGTTGATGAACTTCCTAGCAGTAACTTGACTGTTTCCATGTTGAATGCTTTAGATTTTGTTGCTCCTGGTGAATGGCAAAATACTGTTGGTTTTGTGAATACCATTAAAACTGTTACTGGTGAAACTGACGAAGACCTAATTCAACAAATTGGCGAAAGAGCGATTTATCTATTTAACGACAAATCCCAAGGCTATCAAACCGCCCTCTGGCTGTATCAAACCGTTGACGGTACAGATAAAGTTTTAGGTGCAGCCGCTTTAGCTAACAAAGTTGGTCAAACAATTCCCCTGTTCGGTTTTTTAAACTCTTTGACCCCCAAACCTGACAAAGCGCAAACTATTGACTTAACCTTGAAAGTAGTTGCTGAATTAGTCGCCTTTTGTCAAATTAATGGCATTCCTGGGGACAGCATTGGTGATTTTGTTGCTGCTTTAGGTGAGTATGGTGGCGAATCACTGATCCGCATGGTGGCATTAATTTGTGTTGATGGTTTAATTCCCCTCGGACCCGACTTCATTGATAAATCATTATCAATGATTAGTCAAATGAACCCTCAAGAGTTACAACAAAACCCGACTTTTAGAACCATCCAAGATACAATTCCCGGTAATGGTGTGGGTGGTAAAATCGACTTTATTGGCAACAGTTTAGACGGAGTTAAAGGCTGGATGAATGGTATTGTTACAGCTAATGCTTTAACAGCCCAAAAAGTCTTAGGACATTGCAAAGGTTTTCTCGACTTTGCTGATGATAAATTGGACTATGTAGCCGCATTCCTAGACGTGTCTACAAACTACTATGAACACACAGGTACGCAGACATTAGCACGCCGCTTAATTGAACGAGCGATCGCTGAAATCTAGCAGTTAATTGCACAAAAAATCAAATAGGGGCAGGATAAACTCGCCCCTAACCACTGCATAAATTGTACTTGATATCATTAGTAACTACTTGTAATTTGTTTCAATTAACAGGAAATCCGTCGGGATTTCCAGTTGCAGCAGACAAGACTAAAAACTTATCGTTTGAAGCGAGAACGTTGTTGACGACGTTGTTTGTGTCTAGCTATAGCTTTGCGCTTTTCTTTTTCTAAAGGTGTCTCAAAGTGACGCTTTTTCCGCATATCTTGGAAAATTCCCGCTTTGGAAACTTCCCGCTTAAATCTTCGCAGTGCCGATTCAATTCCTTCATTTTCACCTAAGACCACTTGTGTCATTCCTGTTCCTCCGTAGTTTAAATTAATATTTGAGAACTAAAGTCAAAGTAAAATATTCCAGCGGCGTTTAGTCTAGGACTGTATCTGCTGGATACTCTAGATTTTAATTTTTTTTACTGGACTTAATAGCGATTGCGATCTCAACCGAAAATAATCCTCACCTCGCCCATTATAACACTATATGAGAATATTAACCCATGACGAGCAAAATTCCCCCACAAAACTTTGAGCATTGTTAGGGAATTTGCCCCGATCAATACTATTTTAGTTTGAAGCAAACCGTGTGAGAATGCTTTGTGCTTCTTGACATAGTTCCTCATGATTTTGAGCATTACTCGCCAGTAATTCCCCCCATTGATGAATGTCGCCGGTGTTGTATTTTAATGGCGTGCAGTCAAAATGGGTAAACTTGCCACCTGCTTCCGTTAATATAAGTTCGGGAGCAGCCATATCCCAGTCTTTCGGTGCGGATTTACCGGCAAGGGAAATATAAACATCTGCTTGCTGTTCAACTATTGCCGCAATTTTGCAACCGACGCTACCAATCGCTTTTTGATTTTGACAGGGCAAGTGCTGTAAGAGATATTCTAACCTATCGTTGCGGTGTGAGCGACTAACAACCAAAATTAGATCTTGGATATTTTTATGGGAGTTAAGTCGCACAGGCACAGAACCAGTTGTGGTTTCGATAAAAGTCCCACTGCCTCTGGTGGCATAATACAACTTTTGTGTCTCTGGAACTGCCACGACGGCTAACATTGTCTGTGTTCCTTGCACTAAGGCAATATGAATGGCATATTCTCCAGTTTTGTTGATAAAGTCTCTTGTCCCATCTAATGGATCAATTATCCATACCCACTCAGCGGGATTTTTTCCCTGTTCTGATTTATGAGTTTCTTCGCTGATATATCCAAAGTCTTCATTCCCGAAAGCGGCTTGTAGCTGTGACAAGATATATTCACTAACAGCCAAATCTGCAACTGTAACGGGTTCATTGTCTTTATATTGAATATCTAAATTTGGTGCAGCGATAGTACCATGATAATAAGAACTGAGGAGACTGGCTGCACCCCAACCAACTGACCGCGCAATTGTTAATATTTCGGATAAGTCTTTCATTTGAGGATAAATTTGGGTGGAATAGGAAAAATGAACATTAAATATTTGAATTTAGCCAAGGGCGCGTACCGAAATATTTACACGCTTCCGTAGCAGTATTACCAGCTAGTGCTAATGCTTCTATAAAATTTGTTTCCAGGATATAGTGACAGAAAGCACCGTGAAAAATATCTCCTGCTCCTAGTGTATCAACGGGCTGGATTTTTGGCACATTTACCACACCAAATTGACTACAATTTAAGTATTGAATGGGATTTTCCCCTTGAGTAATGGCAATGTGAGGAATGTTAAAATTTTGCAAATAGGCAAAAACATCTTGCTGATTTTTGCAGTTAGGGGGATAGAAATTAGCAGAACAAATAGCATAGTTTACAAAAGGTAATATTTCTGCAAATCCTCGTTTCCAGCTACCACCATCAATGACAACGGGAATATTTTGTTTTTTAGCCATTTGGGCAATGATTTTGCTAACTTCTATTTGATGTCCGTCAATTAAGACAATATCAATATTTTGTAAAATATTTGCGGGGATAGAGGTAATATTTGCCTGAGTTTTGATGGCATTAATAGAAATTACCGCTCTTTCTCCTGTAGCTTGCGTAACAATAATTGAAGAAACGGGTGGTGGTGTATGGCGATGGGAGTCTAAGTCAATAATTGCGACTTGGTAATTCTCTAAATCGCTACGAATTAGCTGTGTAATATCGTGGGAACCCAATACACCTAAAACTGTAGCTTGGTTGCCTAAATGACTCAAGGTGACGGCGGCATTTGTTGCTGGTCCTCCTGCTGCTACAGTATAGTCAGTGGCAACAAGTTTTTGATTATTTTGGGGGGAAGAGTCCGCGAGATAAATTAAATCTAAGGTAATTAAACCCACAAATAAGCCAGATTTGCTCATTGCTAATTGGTAAACTTGTTAAACTATTAAGTAAGTTTACCAAGGAATTAGCACTGCTATCTAATCAACGGGATAATAGTAAAACTCATTTTTTAAAAGAGAGTAAAAGATCATGTTCAAAAATATGGCGATGGATGCACTAGGTTTGAGTGATATTGGTGCTGTGATCAAACCAGAAGATTTTCATAAAGTTGATAGTGATGATTATGTGATTCATGAAGAAGGGGAAAAGATCTATTTTTTAATTAAGTCGAAAACTGATGAATACTGTTTTACTAACCTAGCGTTAATTCATCTAGATGGAAATTCTGCGGTTAGTAAAAAACGTCTACTCAAACGTTTTAGTTATAGTCATCATATTATTAAGGATGTGAAGCTAGAAACCGCAGGAACAATAGATATGGATATCGAAATCAAGTTAATAATGGGGGATATATCCTATTCTATTGATGTTGCTAAAATTTATATTGATCCTTTGAAAGACTTGTACAAGGCTTTACTGAAAATTGCCTCAATTCAACGAGAAAATGCTCTTTATTATCAATATGCTCAAACTAGTTTAAATACAGCAGCTAGTACAGTTAGTCGTTCAACAACTACATCAACTTCAGAAGAGCAATTTAAATCAATTAATCAGTATGCTTTTAATTGGTTAAAATATGCTCATGAAACTTATGTGCGGAAAGATTTTGGTGAGGTGTTTGAGAAGTTTATTAACAACTAGCTGATAACTTCTTTCCTGCAAATTACAGATTTCACAGATTAAATCATCTCAAAAATCATCTAATCTGTGAAATCCTTTAATCCGTTGAATCCGTGTTCGAAATTAATATGCAAACTGAACCAAAACCAGGAACACTTTATATTGTCGCTACACCTATTGGTAATCTAGAAGATATGACTTTTAGAGCGGTGAGAATTTTGCAAGCAGTGGATATGATTGCGGCAGAAGACACACGCCACACAGGCAGATTACTACAGCATTTTCAGGTGAAAACTCCCCAAATTAGTTACCATGAACATAATAGTCATAGTCGCATTCCTGAATTATTAGAGCATTTACAATATGGTAAAGCGATCGCTTTGGTAAGTGATGCGGGAATGCCGGGAATTTCTGACCCAGGATATGAGTTAATTAAGGCTTGTATTGATAATGGTATCACTGTTGTGCCTATCCCCGGTGCAAGTGCTGTAATTACGGCTTTGAGTGCGGCGGGATTACCCACAGATAGGTTTATTTTTGATGGTTTTTTACCGGCTAAAAGTCAACAACGCCAGAAATATTTGGAATCTTTGCAAGGTGAATCTCGAACTTTGGTTTTCTATGAATCACCTCACCGATTGCGGGATACTTTAGCAGATTTGGGGACAGTTTTAGGCAGCGATCGCTCTCTAGTTATAGCACGGGAGCTAACTAAATTATACGAGGAATTTTGGCGAGGAACAATTGCCGAGGGGATTACCCATTACCAAGACAAAGAACCCCAAGGAGAATATACTCTTTTAGTAGCTGGAAATCCACCTAGTAAACCTCAACTCACAGAAACCGAATTAAAAAACGAACTATTATCAATGATTAAACAGGGTATTTCTCGTTCTCAAGCTAGTCGTGAGATAGCAAAGGATACGGGTTTATCTCGTCGCTATCTCTATCAACTAGCTTTGACAATTGAACTTAGCGGCTAAGTACAGAGACGATGATCAGGATCTAGAATAGGACAAACTAGACGACCGCTCCAAAAGAGAAAACCGCATCATTAAAATCGTAGTCACTTACCCCCACACCCGCAGGTAGATCTTCAAAACCAAAGGTGTTATTCCCAAAACTTCTCAAATGAGCCGCACCGTCCGGGTTAGCTACCCCAAAGCTAAAATAGGCTACAGGTAAAGTCGTGTAATTTTGGGCGGTAGCCGGGCTATTATTAGGGTTCGCAGCAAAGAAAGCATTAATCGCTTGTTGAAGATTACCAGAGAAGTTACCACCATTGGCAATCACAAAGGGAGAATAGATTTTACCACCACTGACAACGACATCACTCGCAGCACCACTACTTGAACCCCCTACCCGCACAATAAAGTTATCTACTACCTTACTCAAAGCGGCTTTTGCATAACCGCTTTCCCCGGGTTTAATGCCATTTACAGACCCCGTTGCATTGTCCACCTCATAAAGACCAAACAGATTATTAAAAGCTGCGGTGGTCTGATTTAGAGCATTTTGCAGAGAGTTTTTGACAAGGGATGGGTTGTAGTTATTAGGAAATTCGTAGCCCAATTTATCGACAATACCAGTTAATGCACCTGCTTCCTTGGGAATCAGTCTATCAACAGGAGCAATTGAGATTAGCTGAGTTGGTGCTACAGTAGCAGTTGTAGCTTTACCCGTAACCGTCACACTAACATCAGCACTTGCGGAAAAACCACCATCAGAGACAGTGTAACTAAAGACATCATTGCCCAAATAATTGCCATCTAACAGCGTATAGGTCAAATTATTGCCATTGATATCCACTTTGCCATGTTTACCGTCGGTTTTGCCGGTGAGCTTTAAACTATCTCCTTCAGGGTCACTATCATTGTTTAAAGGGTTGATAGTTCCCGCACTTCCTTGACTGACAGATAATTGATCATTTTGTGCAACGGGAGGATCATTTACCGGAGTCAGATTGATTGTGATTGTAGCAGGATCAGATTCTACTTTTGGAGTACCATTATCAATCGCTGCTACTGTCAATGTGGCAACATTACCATTAGCATTAACAACGGGATTATATCGCACATTAGCTAGGTCATTAACTAATATCTCTTGATTCTTAATCACTTGTTGACCATTGACAAAAGTTAGGCTTCCAGAGGTTGGTAAACTTATTACCTTAATTGCCATTAAATCATTATTGTCTTCGTCTTGGTATTTACCCTTGTCTTTGAAGTCTCCAATACCAAAACTTATTATTTGATCTTCTTGCCCATTTTGGGTGAAGCTTTGCAGATTTGGTTTTTTGTTATCATCCGTTGGGTCATTGGTAACATTAATAGTCACATTCGTAACCTGGGAAGTAGCTTCTGCTGCATCTTTAGCAATAATCCCCAAGGTAAAACCATTAGGACTGCGTTCAAAGTCATTGGCCGCACTGGTTACTCCCTTGTCCGTCAGGGTGATTATACCTTGATTATTAATGTTAAAGAAACCAGAATCATTTCCACTGGCGATCGCAAAACCTGTTACAGCTATGTCATCCGTAGCCAAAACAGTTCCTATTTGGAAATTTGCTGTTTTGTTTTCAGTGTAGCTAAAGATTTGATTTGGTTTGACTTCGGGAGCATAATTTACATCTGTTACCGTGAGAGTGAAGTTGGTAAAAACATCAGGAGTATTACCTACGGTTGTATCATCAACATTGACTGTTACACCATAACTGTTCTTGGTTTCATAGTCCAACTTTGTGTCTTTTTTGATGTAAAGAACTGTTCCTTCTACCTCAAAACTAGCAGCATCTACACCTGTTAAAGAGATAGTATTGCTTCCTAGTCCATCATCCGTAATAACAATATCAGCTACTTTGAGCCGTGCTGTGGTACTTGTCCCTTCAGGAAGGTTTGTAATTGAATTTTGTAGAGTAATATTTGTGGGAGCTTGGTTTATAGGTGCGGCATCATCATTGTTAATTGTTCCCTTCGCTGTACCATTTGTGGAACTGACAACTGCGCCATTACTAGGATTGCTTAAACTCACAGTGAAAGTCTCATTGCCTTCAAATAGGCTATCTTGAGTTGTTTGGACAGTGAAAGTTTTAGTTGTTTCTCCTGTGGCAAATGTGAGAGTCTGAGTATTTGCAGTTAAGTCACTGGCACTAGCTGTATCATCAGTACCAATAGATGTGGCTACAGTTACGTTTTGTGGTGCTTGAGCATCTCCCGTGCGGGTGACAGTGAAATTAATGGCACTTCCTTCTGTTGCAGAAGCCGCAGCAATACTAAATACAGGTGCAGCATCATCATTGTTAATTGTTCCCTTCGCTGTAGCGTTGGTGGAACTGACAACTGCATCATTATTAGGATTGCTTAAACTCACAGTGAAAGTCTCATTGCCTTCAAATAGGCTATCTTGAGTTGTTGGGACAGTGAAAGTTTTAGTTGTTTCTCCTGTGGCAAATGTGAGAGTCTGAGTATTTGCAGTTAAGTCACTGGCACTAGCTGTATCATCAGTACCAATAGATGTGGCTACAGTTACGTTTTGTGGTGCTTGAGCATCTCCCGTGCGGGTGACAGTGAAATTAATGGCACTTCCTTCTGTTGCAGAAGCCGCAGCAATACTAAATACAGGTGCAGCATCATCATTGTTAATTGTTCCTTTCGCTGTAGCGTTGGTGGAACTGACAACTGCACTATTTGTAGGATTGCTTAAACTAACAGTGAAAGTCTCATTGCCTTCAAATAGGCTATCTTGAGTTGTTGGGACAGTGAAAGTTTTAGTTGTTTCTCCTGTGGCAAATGTGAGAGTCTGAGTATTTGCAGTTAAGTCACTGGCACTAGCTGTATCCTCTGTCGCAATAGATGTGGCTACATTGACACTCTGACTAGCTTGAGCATCTCCCGTGCGGGTGACAGTGAAATTAATGGCACTTCCTTCTGTTGCAGAAGCCGCAGCAATACTAAATATAGGTGCAGCATCATCATTATTAATTGTTCCCTTAGCTGTACCATTTGTGGAACTGACAACTGCATCATTACTAGGATTACTCAAACTCACAGTGAAAGTCTCATTGCCTTCAAATAGGCTATCTTGAGTTGTTTGTACAGTAAAGGTTTTGCTAGTTTCTCCCTGTGCAAATGTGAGAGTTTGAGTATTTGCAGTTAAGTCATTTGCACTAGCTGTATCGTCTGTATTAATAGCTGTGGATGCAGTTACACTGCGAGTAGTTTGCTTATCTCCTGTGCGGGTGACAGTGAAATTGATTGCACTTCCTTCTATTGCTGAAGCTGAAGTAATAGTAAATATTGGTAATTCATAATTTTGATTTTTAAGAATAGCCAATTGTGTACTATTGATACTGATCAGGGTGTCATTTCCCTGGGGTACAAAACTGAGTTTATCTAATGTAATGCCATCAAAAGCAATTTGCAACCGATCTTCTGTGGGATTAAAGTCTGTAATGATATTTGGACTGATGGGATATTCGGCATTAGTCAGCCAGAATGTATCGTTACCTGTGCCACCAGTTAAAGTATTGCCACCGCGACCACCAAAAATTGTGTCATCACCTGCGCCGCCTAAAATAGTATCATTACGGTCAGCAAAAATAATATCATTACCATCTCCACCATCTAAGGTATTGCCACCATTACCCTCAGAGTGGAGTTCATCATTTCCTGCTTCTCCAAAGAGTTTATCATTAGTATAGGCAAATAACTCATCATTCCCGTCACCACCTTGAAGGATATTATTTCCCCCTCCAGTTAAGGCATCAAGAATATCATCGTCTGCCGTACCAACTAGGGTATAGTTTGTGTTGCCTGCTGGTACAAATGATGTTGCCATTGTCATGCTCCTGTTCAAAAATTAGTAGATACTGGTTTAAATTTGTTTACTTATTTTTATTAAAGAACGCTAATAAACTCATGGGAAATCTTCAAAGGAAAGTTTCTACAAAAGTTTATCATTGTTATTAAAATTATTGCATTTGAATGTTTCCATTTTTGCAATTAGAGATTTGCTGTTGCTTATTCCCCTAGGAGGATTTTAGTTTTCTTGAGATTTAAAAAGAATGACTAAGAGGATGTTTTAAAAGTTTTTAATGTGTAAACAGACCCCTCTCCAAACCTCTCCCCTACCAGGGGAGAGGCTTTAAAAACCCCATTCCCTTGTAGGGAAGGGGGGAAGGGGGGTTAGGTTTTTGGAGATTATGGGTTTCATATAATACTTTTCAAACAACCTCTAAAGCTTTGACTACAGAGCAAATTTATCCCAGATTGTTTAAGAAATAAATAATTGATAGTTAAGAAAAAATTAAAGAAAACTAAAGTTACAGTTTGCGTCAACCCTATCTGGACTTCTTTAAATAACCTAGGACTTAGGCATTGACAGGAAATACCAAATAGGGGGTATGACTTTCAGGGATTTAAACCCGATTTTTTGATGATTTTTTAGCGAACTGCTTGCAGCAGCGCTTCGCTATCGCTATTTATCTAGACTTCATCCGCAAAGCCTGAAACGACCAAATATCATTCATACACATGATGGTTAATTTGTACAGTACATAAGTTCTATAACCTTTGTTTCATAACTTTAGGTAGTTTTTGCAATATTAATTTTAGATTACAGCATAAATTATATCTGAATGTGGAGTGATAGTGAAGCAGGGGAAACGCATCTAAATCTTATTGACAAAATACCGTTTTAATGTGTAAACCAAGAAATCCCTATTTATCGTTCAATACCTTGTCCATTTTTTGTAGGTCGGGTTAAGCGACAGCGCAACCCGACGCATTTGTTGGGTTATTTAGATACTAGGAGTATTAATAATTTTCCCTGTGAAGACTTGTGTACTATTGATAATTTGTGGGTTAAATAAGTAGGTCGGCGTTAAAAATTATCGTTGTGAAGAGGCAAGAGGCACTCATGCAAGAGTGAAGAAGTTTTTGGAGATTTTACTTTTCTTTACACAATTTTGACCTATTTACAGTAATGGATAACTTGGTTTTTCAGTCCAAAAAAAGATTTATCAAAGTTTGGGGGGAACGAAAAAGTACGACGATAAAGTTTGGCAGTCCTTATGCGACACAGTAGGATGGAGGAAAGACGGAAAGTGGTTGTATTATACAAATATTAGTTTTGACAAAACAGCAACTAAACAAGACCTTAAAGCACACATCCCTGTAGCATTTGGATATGAGGGTTGGTTTCTCTTAGGTTTAGGCGGTTTGGGCAGTGGACAGGGGTGGGTGGAAGTCTTCTCTCGTCTACATACTTGTATATCATCAGCGCATTAAGGAAAATTTTCCCATGCTTGGGCAACCAACTGACTTAACCAGCACCTTTGTTGTCTATCTAACATTTTATCATCCGCTAATACCTGGGTAGTTAATTGATCTAAAGACTGACCCTGAGAGCGAACTACTCTAATTACACCAGCAATTACCGCAGCCACTAATTCTTCATCAACTGGCTGTTTTCTTAATGCAGATATTTCTTGGGGACTGTCTGGGATAGGATAATTCATGGCATGGGTTTAGGAAATTTACAACATGAACAATAAAATTGATAAATCATTAAAATTCTTTATGGAATCTTTATGAAGTTAATTAGCGCAGAGTCTAACCTAGTTTCTGCCTTTTTTTAATCTGTCTGAGTGAGTAGATTCGTTATGAGATATCAGAACAATATGCAAGAACTTCTTTATTTAGAAATTCCTACACCCGATACAGTATCCGTCAGCAAATGGCTACAAACAGATTTCGTTGTCGAAAATAGTCAAAAATTCATCACCCCAGATGGGTTTCGGCTGGGAAGTGCGGCTAAAAGTACCATTGCCAATAGCGTAGAACTATCTGTATTTGTGTGGTCGGTGCAGCGGACAACTTACCTAAAAGTATTCCGTTGGGGAGATAAACCTTTTCCCCAGGAGAGACGCATTCTCCAATCTCTAACGCGGAAAATTAGAAGTCGCTTTCCCAATTGCTACCCAGAACCACCTGTCATTGATCCCCAAAAATCAATTTTCGCAGAGTTAGAACCCTATTATCCTCTAACTGTCAAGTATTTTCAGAAAATGCCTAATGGAGAATATGACCTCAAGCGCGCTTACTGGTGGGAGCAAAGGTGGCGAGAAGGGGTAAGAAATCCTCAAAAGCCTCGTCAAGTAGTATTTTATCAAGGGAATAGTCAGGAAATATCACCTATCCTCTCCCCTGCTGCTAGTCCTCAGTATGACCTCATTTATATTGGTGGTGCTTTGGGGTCAATTCATGCCGCAGTCATGGCTAAATTGGGCTATAAGGTGCTGTTGGTGGAAAGATTACCTTTTGGTAAAATGAACCGAGAATGGAATATTTCCCGTGATGAAATCCAAAGTTTAATAAATTTGGGTTTGCTCACCAATGCTGAATTAGCAGAAATTATTTCTAGGGAATATAAAGACGGTTTTAATAAGTTTTTTGATGGTAATAATCCCTCTAATTTGAAATCCTCTGTTCTCCATACTCCCACAGTCCTAAATATAGCTTTAGATTCAGAAAGGTTACTGGCATTATGTGGGCAAAAACTTCAAGCTGCCGGTGGTGATATTTGGGATGAAACTGAGTTTTCCCAAGTGAATATTAGTCCTACACAAGTTACGATTAACGTCAAACATTTGCCTACTGGTAATGAACAGCAGGTGAGTGGACGTTTATTGATAGACGCAATGGGAACGGCTTCACCAATTGCTTGGCAATTAAATGGTGGTCGGGCTTTTGATAGTGTGTGTCCAACGGTGGGAGCAGTGATTGAAAAGGGCTTTGAGCCTGGGGTTTGGGATTCTGAATATGGGGATGTTCTTTACAGTCATGGGGATATTTCGAGAGGTAGACAGTTAATTTGGGAGTTGTTTCCTGGTGTTGGTGAAGAATTAACAATTTACCTATTTCACTATCATGAGGTAAATGAAGAGAATCCTGGTTCTTTGTTGGAAATGTATGAGGACTTTTTCACAATTTTGCCAGAATATCGGCGTTGTGATCTAGATAAATTAGTCTGGAGGAAACCAACTTTTGGCTATATCCCAGGACATTTTAGCGCAGATAGTAGCGATCGCACAATTGCAGTTGATAGATTAATTGCCATTGGTGATGCTGCTTCTTTGCAATCTCCGCTAGTTTTTACTGGTTTTGGTTCTTTAGTCCGCAATTTAGACCGATTAACTACTCTGTTAAATATTGCCCTTAAACATGATTTATTGAGTCAGCAGCACTTAAATAAAATTCGAGCTTACCAAAGCAATGTGGCTGTAATGTGGTTGTTTTCTAAGGGAATGATGGTTCCCACGGGCAGATTTATCGCCCCCCAAATGATAAATTCGATGCTGAATACTTTCTTTGGCTTATTAACAGATGAAACCCCAGAAGTAACTGATAATTTCATTAAAGACCGTTGTGATTGGTTCACTTTTAACCGTCTAGCTTTGAAAGCAGCTATGAAAAATCCGGCTTTATTATTGTGGATTTGGCAATTAGCTGGTTGGCGAGATTTATGCCGTTGGGTTGGGAATTATGTCAGCTTTGCTCGTCATGCTTTCATCAGTGTTATTTTGGGAATATGGTTGCCGCAATTTTTGAAATGGAATCAATCTTGGTTAGAAAATCGCTTTCCAGGATTATGGTTACAATTGTTAGTAATTAACTATGCAATTACTACAGGTAGACCACGATTACCGCCGGCATTGCGTTAGTTTCATATATTATCAAGGAATTGGGGATTTTGGAGTCCTAAAACTTCTAAAATCCTTAATTTCATAACTTATTCGGTTTCAACTCCACTCTATCCCTCTTCTATGAACCGTAGATACAAAAAACGTTTGCAAACGTTCATCAGCTTCAGCCTATTTACCACCGTTCTCATCCCTTATGCCGTCACCGCTACCCCTCCACGTATCCCAGATAAAATCGTTAACTGTGAGCTTCTCGTTGTGGGTGGTGGACTCTCAGGAGTCGCTACAGCTTATGAAGGTTTACTTGCAGGACGCACAGTTTGTTTAACAGAAATAACCGACTGGTTAGGGGGACAAATTTCTGCTCAAGGAACATCTGCATTAGACGAAAGACCAACTCAACGAGATAAACAATTCTATTCTCGCGGTTATTCCGAATTAAGAAACCGTATTGAACGCAAATATGGCAAACTTAACCCTGGTGATTGTTGGGTGAGTGACTCCTGCTTTCTGCCTCGTGATGCCCACAATATCATGACACAAATGCTCAAAGATGCCCAAAAAAAAGGTAAAGGAAAATTACAATGGTTTCCCAATACGGTAATTAAAGATCTACAAATTAGCAAAGATGGCAAAATTATTAATAACGCCATAGCAATTCAACATCAACCAGCAAAAAATCAACCACCTCTAAATACTAATACCTTATCTCAAACCATTGAAGATGCTTATAGTTATAAAAACTCATCTCGTTTGAGTAAAACTATTATTCAGTTTCTCCCCAAACAATCTCAAAATAACCCAGGAAAATGGTACATTATAGACGCAAGTGAAACCGGGGAAATTATCGCTTTAGCAGATGTTCCCTATCGTCTAGGAATTGATGCCCGTTCCTATCTTGAACCTTCATCTTCTAGCACTACAAATGATCCTTACTGTACCCAAGGTTTCACTTATACCTTTGCAATGGAGGCAACAAAAGCAGCGCAGCAACAAACAATGCCCCCATTTTATTTACAATATTCACCATATTTTAGTTATGAATTAAAACGATTAGCAAACTTTGATTTAGTCTTTACCTATCGGCGAATTTGGAGTCCCCAAAAAGGACAACCAACTACATTTAATGGGGTGAAGTTTACTGCACCCACACCAGGGGATATTTCCATGCAAAACTGGACTTGGGGAAATGATTACCGTCCGGGAACAGCCGCAGATAATCTCATTTATACTCGTCAACAATTAGAAAATTCTGGACAGCTAAAACCTGGAGGTTGGCAAGGAGGACTACGCACAGAAACCCTGCGTAAAGCTGAAGAAAAGGCATTTTCTTTTTTTTATTGGTTATATGCAGGAACTACAGATTCTCAACTAGGTAATGGTGTGAAACAACCGCAAACAAATATCCGTTTCTTAACAGGTTTAGATTCGCCAATGGGGACAGTTCATGGGTTATCTAAATACCCCTACATGAGAGAAGGAAGACGGATTATTGGCCGTCCTAGTTGGGGACAACCAGAGGGTTTTGGCATTTGGGAAGTTGATATTTCTCGTCGTAATTATAATGATCAATATTATCAGAAAACTCTGCCAGCAAATATGTATCGCAGTTTAAAAGCAACTGTATCAGGTTTGGAAGCAACATCTGTAATTAGGGGGGGAATTTCCCCAGAAAAAGCTATGCGAAGAACTCGTTCCACAATTTACCCTGATGCTGTGGGTATTGGTCATTATGCCATAGATTTTCATCCATGTATGGCAAAAAGTCCAGTAGAAGCACCTGGTAATAAGGAACGTGCTGGAGAAAGACGCGGTGCAGGACAAGCTTATCCTTTCCAAATTGCCCTACGGGCAATGATTCCCCAAAAAATTGATAATTTATTGGTAGGAGGAAAAAGTATTGCTACAAGTCATATTGCGGCTGCTGCTTATCGAGTTCATTCCTTTGAATGGTCTTCTGGCGCTGCTGCGGGAACTGTGGCTAGTTTTGCACTCAAACAAGGAATTGCACCCTATCAATTGGTTGATAATTTACCTAAACAAGAACCACAATTACAAATTCTAAGAAAGCTGTTGGAAGCAAATGGGAATCCTACGGCTTTTCCTGATACTTCTATTTTTAACGAAAATTGGGACGATTGGTGGTAGGTAAAAGATACCCGACTTCTCCAAGAAGTCGGGTATCTAAATAAAGCTTAATCTGGTAGAAATTCAGAATTGAGGGTTTGTTCACAAGTGTAAGGACATATTTCGGGAAATACCTGTTGACCTAATTGGGTTTCTCTCATTGCCAATGCTAAACCTAATTCGTAAGCGGTGAGAAATACTTCTTCTAAATAAAGTTTTAAACTGGGACTATCTTGTAAAAGTAGTTTGATTTGAATCCGTTGTTCTCGAATTGTACTCAACCAACTACTACTCCGTTTTTGTGCTTGAAATTGCCATTTTAATAAATGTCCTAGTAACACAGCTAATCTATTTCTAAATTCTTGTCTTTCTTTTCTTCCCAAGGTTTCTAATTCTTCAATTAGGTTGACAGTATCTAATGTATCCCATTGTTGAGTTTTGAGTAAATTAACCTGTTCTTGAGTCCAAGCATGAAAGTCGCTTGTATAGAGGAGAAAGGTGTTCATTTTCGCACCTATTATAGGTTTATATGTTCTTAGTTCAATTGTATTCTATATCTCATATAGGAAGTTCTTAAAAGGTAAAATGTCAATTACTTCATAGATATAAATTAATATTTTTACACATTATCGGCTTGTGTCTGACTACTAACTCAGTCAGCAATGGATTAAACTAGTTATTTGTAATGTCAGTTTGTACAACGTCATTTTTGGCTGATTTTTCTATGGTGACAAGACTTGCAGATGTGTACAGTATGGTTTCAGCACCGACTGTGACACCTGACCGAGTTAATCAAGTGACTCGGAAAACCTATCCTAATTACAAGGTAATTGTATTGAATGATGATTTCAATACTTTCCAGCACGTAGCTGAGTGTTTAATGAAGTATATTCCGGGAATGTCGGGGGATCTCGCTTGGGATCTCACTAATCAAGTCCACCATGAAGGACAAGCAATTGTCTGGACAGGACCCCAAGAACAAGCGGAATTATACCACCAACAACTCCGTCGGGCTGGGTTGACAATGGCTCCCCTGGAAGCAGCCTAATCATTATGTCTAAACCCACCGATGGTAGGCTAGTTTGGAATCACTCTACCCATATTCCCGGTCTAATTCCTATTTTAGAACGTTTGTGTCGAGAGGATGGTATTGGGACGGTGACACCTGCGGTGATTGGTAGAGCTAGAGGTCATGCACCAAAAATGCAGTTGCGTGTGTCTGTACCCATTCGCGGTGGTTATAAAATCATTGCTCGTCAAGGCAAAACTGTGCAAGAGGTATTTATCCTCACAACTTTACTCCAGGAACAACTCGAAGGTGCGATTCCTACGGAGCGCTTCGCTATCGCTATTGCTATGAGAATTGCCTAAATTATGAATTTACAATAGCAAGGTTGGAGCTAAATATAGTTCTAACCTTGACTTTTGATTATTCTTCAATTTTATGAACTGCAAATTTATGTAACGGCAAACTCAAGATACAAGAAAATGTTAAGAAATATGACAAAGCTGTAGTAATTCTCAAAGTTATAATTACAGCTTCCCAATTGAATAAAAATACTTTTTCCATCCCAAAGGCGATGCAATACACTAACCAGTAAGCAAAGCTCATTGTTAAAAGACTTTGTTCTGTTTCTTGAAAATCATCTATAGCTTGATTGTGATTCTTGAGTAACCATAGACCGACAATACAAGCGACGGAGGAAATAGCAACTACAAACTCATGGCAACATAAATTTACCGTAGGCATTTGTCCTAGTCTCCATTTTCAATGTTTTGATATTCCTATGGAAACCTAGTCTAAAGGAATATGCCTCAGAGTTATCCAAAATAGTTACAAAGCGCAATTCCTCAACAACTTTCTTCACATATCCCGATACTCACCTCGGAAATAGGCTGTTGACTTTGTGTGTTTTTGAGTGATATTTTTCATCAATGCTAACTATTTTGAGTGGAATGACTGATAGTCATTCATCTTCATAGTCGAATCATTATTACATCGTGGCAAGTAGCAGATTAAGTAATGAGTAGGATCGTAAACTATTGGCAGTCTGATAATTGCAGTTAAAACTCAGGAACTTGAACCTGTCTTATTGTACCTGCGTAATGTTTCATAATTATTTCAGGTGAATTACCTACCCATTTAGCAACCTGTACCACACTCACACCAGTTTCTAAGCAATTTGTGATAAACGTATGTCGTGTATGGTACTGGGGACGGTAAGGAACATTTAACTCAGATAATACAGTTTTCCAGGCTCGATTAAGGAAGTTATGAGCATCAATTAAACCGCCCTTGGGAGCTTTAAAGACTGGTGTATCTGCATTAGGATTACTTGGTTTAATGGAAAGTAACAACTCTTTGAGTGATTGATTAATAGGGAATTTACGGCTCTTATGAGTTTTGGTATCTTTACGATTACCTTCTACAACTGCTTCACTGAAAGTAATTAACGTTAGATTACTATTGATGTGACCCCAACTTAACCCTATAGCTTCAGAAGTCCTACAACCCGTCATAAACAGAAATCTAACATAATTTGTGTAGTGATTGTAGTACATATTCCTCTCAAAAGCTGCAATAATCTGTTCTTGCTCACCTTTATTAAATGGGTTGATTGTTTCATCTTCATCTTTCACAGCTACTCTTACCTTCTGTGACATCCCTATAAATGGGTTATTACTAATCAACTCACAATCTGTTGCCCAATCACAACAAGCTTTTAATTGTGTTAAAACACGCTTTGTTGCATTTGGTGTTAATTTCTCTAGCAAGAAATCTCTGATTATTACCGCTTCTGAAAGCTTATGAGTTGGTAAACTGGCAATATGGTTTCTAGTTTTCTTGAAATCCTTATTAATAGTCGTTATACTCAAAGTTTTAGACTTATAAGTTGTGTACTTATCCCATAACTCAATTAATATTGGTAGTTGTTGACTTTCTGTGGGAGCAACAAGGGTTAAATGAATTTGAGGTTTATATTTAGCTAAGGTCGGGTCAAAGCGTTCAAATGCAATATCTGATTCTATCTGTTTAGCTTTAGCCTCAGCAAGCTTACGATTTTCTGATGTATCTGACATTCCCAAAGTGAGATACTTTTGTTTCCCCCCAAATAAGTGACATGGTAAACGCAGTTTGAGTCTGTCTTGGAACGTTTCGACACCGACTGAACCTTTAGATGCTTTCTGTTCCACCTTCATTACCATATTCCTTCCGTCCTTTTGACTATCATTTCTCCTCTGCTCTATATCATCATAGTCAATTCGTAGTCAAACCCAAAAATACAAAAACTCCCGCTAGAAATTTACTTAATTCCAGCAGGAGTTATCCAAATACCTTGATTAACAAGGATTTTAGCTATTCTAATTAATGCCAGGAACGAGACTTGAACTCGTGACACGTGGATTTTCAGTCCACTGCTCTACCAACTGAGCTATCCCGGCAGGGGGCTTTTGCTTCACCACCGATATTGAATTTAGCATAGAAAAAAAGATAAGTCAAGGGGTTATTTAAAATAATTTTAGCTAACCTTCATTGTCAACTTCACCCAGGTAAACACAGTCACAAATACCAGAAACTGCACAAAAACAATACTCGGACCAGAAGCTAGATTAAATAACCCAGAAACCATCATTCCTGCGATACTACTGCTACAGCCGACAACCACCGATAGAATCAGAAAGCGGCTGAAATGGTGACTCATAAGTTTGGCTGTAGCAGCCGGAATCACTAAAAACGCATTTACTAATAACACACCAACCGCTTTAATCGCCACAGCTACAGCGAGGGAAAGCAAAACAACGAATCCATAACGATACAATTGCACAGGTACGCCTTGGACTTGAGCAACATCGGGATTAAGAGTTAATAGAATCTGTTGTGGCAGAGTTGATAATAAAAAAAAGCTACTACCCACAAGTACCAATAGCGTCAAAATTAAATCTGTGTTATCTATAGCCAAAATATCGCCAAATAGTACCCCCATTAAGTTACCGCGATATCCTTTAATAAAACTGGTGAGAATTACACCAATTGCTAACGCCCCAGATAGCACTATACTGAGAACGCTATCACTAGCCAAATCAGTCTTATCAATTAGGTAGAGAACAACAACCCCAAAAATTAAAGTAAAAGGGAGTAACATCCAAGTAGGATTAGTGTTGAGTAACACCCCTAACGCCACACCTACCAATGCTGCATGACCAACGGCATGACTAAAAAAGGATAATTGTCGTAAAGTAACAAAACTACCCAATAAACCGCCTAAAATGCCCATTAACACAGCACCCATAATGGCACGCTGCATAAAGGGAAATTGTAATAAATTCAGCAAATCATGATAGTTAATGGTCATATAAGAGGAGTCAGGAGTCAGGAGTCAGGAGTTCAGGAGTCAGGAGTTCAGGAGGAAGAAGAAAGAAGAAAGAAGAAAGAAGAAAGAACAAAGAACAAAGAACAAAGAACAAAGAACAAAGAACAAAGAAGAAAGAACAAAGAAGAAAGAACAAAGAAGAAAGAACAAAGAAGAAAGAACAAAGAAGAAAGAACAAAGAAGAAAGAACAAAGAAGAAAGAACAAAGAAGAAAGAACAAAGAAGAAAGAAGGAAGAAGAATAGTTTATTACCAATTACCAATTACCAATTACCAATTACCAATTACCAATTCCCTAATGATGATGTTCATAGCGACTAAAACCTGGTCCATAAGTAGCTAAAAGATTTTGTGGGGAAAGGGCTATTTCCGGTTTACCAGAACAGACAAGAGTTTGATTTAGACAGATGACGCGATCGCAATGACGGCTTACCATATCAATATCGTGGGATACTTGCAACACTGTCCAATTCTCTTCTCGTTTTAATTCATTTAACAAAGCATAAAAATCCGTTGTTCCTTGGACATCTACCCCGGCAAAAGCTTCATCCAATACTAACAATTTTCGCCGTGTTACCAAACAATAAGCTAATAATACCCGTTTGAGTTGACCACCGCTCAGAGTGCCAATAGCCTGATTTCGCAAGCGATAAGCATCAGTACGGTGTAAAGCTGCGGTGACTGCTGCTGATGTTTCCCGGTTTTGTTGCCAAAATTTTGAGAAAAATGAATGTTTTCTATTCCCTATTCCTAAAGCCACCAATTCACTAACTGAAATTGGAAAACTGCGATCAAAAATAAAATTTTGTGGCATATATCCCAACTGATTCCGCAAATTTCCTAGTCTGGAAATTGGGCGACCAAAAACTTCAATTGTTCCCGCATTTCGGGGAATTAAATCTAAGATAGCTTTGATTAAGGTACTTTTCCCAGCCCCATTTGGACCAACTATAGCTGTATCTGTTCCTGCTAATAATTCAAAGGAAACATCTCGCACAGCTAAATAACTACTTTGGTAGACTGTTAACCCAGAAACTTTTAATATTGGTAATGTAAATTCTGCTTGTTCGTCAGTCATGGAATTTAGGATTTGAGATGCCAATAATTTATCGTGATAGATGGGAAATAATGAGATTTGAATTTTCCTGCTACTTGCATCCAGCGGCTAAACTCTCCAAATTGGTTTTCATTGCCTTAAAATAATACTCTGGATTGGTATCACCCGTTTCTAAAGAATCCAAAGTCCGCACAGTTAACCCCAAATCCTGGGAAATGCTGGTGAGTAATTTGTTATCTAACCCTGGTTCGCTAAATAGGGCTTTAACTTGGTATTTTTTGACTGTATTCACCACTTTTTGCACGTCTGTTGGGGAAAGTTGCTTTTCAGGAATTTCTACTACTGCTAATTGTTTAATGTTATAACGTTTGGCAAGATAGGGAAAAGCATCATGAAAGGTGATAAAGGTGCAGTTTGGTGTTTGTTTAATAGTCTGCTGAAATTCATTATTTAAATTATCTAATTTCTGAATATATGCCGCTGCATTGGTCTGATATTTGACTTTATTGACCGGATCTGCGATAATTAAACCATCTCGAATATTGATGATTTGCTGTTTTGCTAAAACTGGATCTAGCCAAACATGAGGATTTCCAAATTGGTGTTCGTGATCATGATCATGTTCTCCTGTTGGTGTTTTATCTATGGGGGAAATTTTATTAATAGCTTGAATACCTTTACTAGCATCAATTTCCACTAATTGGGAATTTCCGGCATTTTTAATTGTATCTGCCAAAAACTCCTCTAAGCCTAAACCATTTTTGACTAATATCTTCGCTGTAGCGATCGCTTTTACGTTTGCTGGTGTCCCTTGATATTCGTGTATTTCCGTGCCAGGCTTAACTAAAATTTCTACATCTGCTACATCTCCGGCTACTGCTTTAGTAAACAAATAAACTGGTAAAAATGTGGTAACTACTTTAGTTTTTGGTGATTTTTGGACTGGGGCTGGTTCCGTTTTTACAACCTCCCTACTGTTAGGATTGTTACATCCATAAACTGCTGACAAAATTATTAAGGTAATCAGCGGTAAAAAATTTCTGGTTTTTCTATCTATTTTAACTTCTCTAGAACTTCTCATGGTTTGAGGTTGACAATAAAACTTCATTGGCATTATATCTTATAATGAGATCCATTCTCATATAAGTCATCAAAAAATGCTACTGTATCAAGAATTACAGAATATTTGGAAATTTCAGGTAATACTGCTGTATACTGAGGATATTTCCAGTTGATAAGGATTTCTTAACTTTTTATTGTGATCAACTTAACTTAGGACTGTAGTATATTAAAGATCACTATTAATAGCTGTACTAATTCAAGTGTAGCATTATCAACTTTAAACACGGGTGTGAGGAAAAATGCAAAAATTCTGGACTTATCTAATTGCTAGTTCAACAGTTGTGAGTGGCATATTATGTATGAATGTTGTTGCAAGGGCAGAAGCATTACCAGTACCAGCAACTAATTCAGAACAACAAGTTAATAATAGCCAAGAAGAGACAGTATCTCAAGTTACTTCCGTATCTCAGTTATCCGATGTTCAACCTAATGATTGGGCATTTCAGGCTTTACAATCATTGGTAGAACGCTATGGATGTATTGCAGGTTATCCTAACGGGACTTTTCGGGGTAATCGGGCGTTGTCACGATACGAATTTGCGGCTGGTTTAAATGCCTGTTTAGATCGAGTCAATGAATTAATTGCTACTGCTACCAGTGATTTAGTATCAAAGCAAGATTTAGCAACAATCCAAAAGTTGCAAAAGGACTTTTCAGGAGAATTAGTCACCCTCCGGGGGCGTGTAGATACAGTAGAAGCCAAAACTGCTGAATTGGAAGCTAATCAATTTTCTACCACCACTAAGCTACAAGGGCAGGTTGTGGCAGTTGTTAGTGATGTTTTGACAAATAAAAAGGTCAATGGTGCGGATATTCCTGGGAAAAATACTACTTTAGCTGCGAGAACACGATTGGAGTTTGTCAGCAGTTTTACAGGCAAAGACACACTTCTTGCCAGACTGGAAAGTAATAATATTAATAGTCCCAATATTAATACTCCAGAAGGAAACTTGTTTTTTGCTAGTAGCAATCCTAGTAACAATTTTTCCATAGCAACTCTATCATATACCTTTCCTGTTAGCAAGAATACACAAGTAAAACTAATTGCTACTGGTGGTGCAGCAGACGATGTTACCAGTACAGTTAACCTGTTTGATGGTGATGGTGCTTTTGGGGCTGTGTCTACTTTTGGCACAAGAAACCCAATTTATGGACAACTGGGCGATGAAGGTATAGCAGTTAACCACCAGTTTGGCGATAAGTTAGCCCTCAGTTTAGGCTATTTAAGTAGTACGGCTAATGACCCTACCCCTGGAAATGGCTTGTTTGATGGGAATTATGGTGCTTTAGCGCAGTTAACTGTCAAGCCAAGCGATCGCATTTCTCTTGGTTTAACTTATATCAATTCCTACAATCAACCATTACTCACTGGTAGTAATGCAGCAACTTCTGGTGTCGTCGCTTCGGGTGAAAATTTTTCCAGCAATTCCTATGGTGTTCAAGCATCTCTAGGTATTAGCAAGAAGTTTGTTCTTGGTGGTTGGGCTGGTTATACCAATAGTAAGGTTTTGACGACAAAGGGAGAAGTTGACACTTTTAACTATGCTGTTACCCTTGGTTTCCCTGATTTGGGTAAAAAAGGTAATTTGGCTGGTGTCATAGTTGGTATGGAACCAAAAGTCACAAGTTCTAACGTTGTTGGAGTTACGAAAGATCCAAATACCTCTTATCACATTGAGGGATTTTATCAATACAAACTCAGCGACAATATCACCCTTACTCCTGCTGTGATTTGGCTAACAGCCCCAGATCACAATGATAACAATGATAATGTGGTGATTGGTGCTTTAAGAACTACCTTCAGCTTCTAAGTTTTTCAGGTAACAAAAAAACCAGCCCTCCCACAGGCTGGTCAGCGAAAAAACGTTGTTCGAGTTGTCTTCTCAGTAGAGTCAAAACCAAATTGCGCGTTCCCAAAATTCAACGGGCAACTTTTCTTAACAAGATTGTAACAGGCAGTACAATTTTTTCATGAAAATATCTCAAAAAATATCTGTCTTTCGATGAGTAAGTTTTCTGTTCAAGGAAAGATGAGGGAACAGGGGGCAGGAGGCAGGAGGCAGGAGGCAGGGGGAATATTTCTTCCCAATAACAACTGTACGGGCGAAGCATTTGGAGAACTATTTTTGGCAATGACCGATAATTTATCTTCCAAATGCTTCGCCCCTACTAACAACTGTACGGGCGAAGCATTTGGAGAACTATTTTTGGCAATGATCGATAATTTATCTTCCAAATGCTTCGCCCCTACTGACAACTGACCAATTGCGGTTTCCCCCAAATAATCGTTTCTTGTTTATAAACCACAAGTCCTGGTTTTGCACCTTTGGGTTTGTAGACGTGCTTGAGTTGGGTGTAAACTACTGGTACTTGGTCACTTTGACGGGCGCGACTGAAATAACCTGCTAGATTGGCTGTAAATTGTAAATCAGCTTCTTCCGCCACTGTACCCGGTTCTAGACGCAGGAGAACATGACTCCCTGGTATTTCTTGGGCGTGAAACCACAAATCATAGTCTCCAGCGACACGGAATGTCAGTTGATCATTTTGAATATTATTGCGACCAATGAGGACTTCAAAGCCACTCGGACTGCGGTAACGATGAAAATTAGTGCCGGGAGTGTCGTTGCTGCTACGGCTGCGATATTCTAAGTTTTCTAGATATTTTTGCCCAATGAGTTCATCACGGATTTCTTCTAAGGCTTGTAAATCTTCTGGATTTTGGTATTTGTCTATTTGCGAAATTGCGGCTTCTACTTGTTCGAGATAGTCAATTTCTGCTTGAACTGCAAATAGTAGCGGTTCAACAGCCGCACGGGCGCGTTTGAGTTTTTGGTGCTGTTTATAAAGCTTTTGGGCATTTTGGACGGCGTTTTTATCGGGCAAAAGAGCGATCGCAATTGGCTGTTCGGTTTCAAAATCTGGTAGAATAATTTCCTGCATTCCCGGTTGCCAATGGTGCAGGTTAGCCATTAATAAGTCAGCTTTTTGACGATATTCTTCAGCTTGATCTGATTGTTGCAGGCGATCGCTAAAAGTTTTCGCTTTGGTGCGTAATTTACCCAAAATATTCAATAATTTCTGACTTAACTGATGACGCAGTTGCCCAAATAACTGTTCATTCAGTTGATCAGAATAATAACGGTAAAGTAACTCTTGGATATTCTTTGTGGGTGCAACTCCACCCCAACCCATCACCGTATATCCATTTTCTGTCCAAGCAGGTTGGAATTTACCTAAATCTAAAGCTTGTAACCATTCTTGCCAACGTTGAAATAAATTTTGCCAATCTTGGGGAGTAAGTTCATCAGTATTCGTATCTGGGATGATATTTGCCGCCAACAGCATCGTATCTAGCAAAGCCGAACTTAACCCACTATAACTTTTGAGTAATTGGCGTTTAATTCCCCCTGGGACTAAACTTACCCGTTCTTGCCAACGTTCTAGAGATTCGCTTAAATTAGGGACTTTTCCCGTCAGTTTCGGTGGTGTTTCGTAATTTTGTCCAGTTTGAATCGGACGAACACTAGATTGTTGGTGACTAACTTGATGGGCAGCAGTGATAATTTCATTACTAGCATCAGTTAAAATCACATTACTATATTTGCCCATCACTTCCGCATAAAGGTGATACAGGGCTGTTTCTTCAGGACGACGGGCAAATTGTAAATCAATTACCCGTTCCCAAGGGGAAATCGCTTCAATTCCTACTAAGGCTAACCCACCCAATTGGTGTTTCAACTGTTGACTAAAAGTAAAAGTATCTGGGGCGCGTGGTGGTGGTTCACTAATACAAATATGGGCGGCTTGGGGATGCCAGGAAATATCCAGCCAACCCCGTTGATTTAAGGTGCGTAAGGCAATGGCAATGGTAAAGCGATCGCGCTGATATACCTGTTCTATGCGTGCAGGCAACCAATTAGCGCGGATTTCGCCACAAGCGGCAGTTAAAGCGGTAAAGTCCAGGGGTTGCAAAACAATTACCCCTTTTTCCCGACAAAATTACTTTTTTCTTGATTATTTTCTTGGTTCATTAAATAAATATTTTTCAGCTTGCTAAGTCTATGTTCTCTAATTTCAGACAAAAATTTTGGATAATGAATCTTCTCCCTGTTCCCTGTTCCCTGTTCCCTTTTTTTGTAAGATTTACTCAAATCTAGCTAATAATTCCTCACGAGACAATTGTAGAAGCAAAGGCGTAAATTCTTCTCTGGACATTGCAATTAGAGGGTTGATAATTATTGCTAACTGTGAATCAACTGCACCAAAACGTACTTGCAATATACTTTCAATCATAGCGCGTCGTTCTCTCTCGATACCTTCTTGTCGTCCTTCTTGTCGTCCTTCTTGTCGTCCTTCTTGTCGTCCTTCTTGTCGTCCTTCTTGAAGTCCTTGTTTTTTCAGTTCTTCTAATTGTTGTTGATACATTTCAGACAATTTCATAATTAACTCCTGATCATCTTTATCAATATCTTGTTCTTGACGCTGACGAGCCGATAACACAGCAATTAGGTTATGTACTAATTGTATAATATCCGAAAGGAACGGACTATTATTTGCTAGTGCTTCTAATTCTTCTACTGCTTGTCTTTGGACTTTCCCTTTGCCTAAAACCCTCAAAAATAGTGTTTCGGGTGTACTCGGTAGTTGATGAATCGCCACAACTACGGTTTTAAATCCTTTTGGTAAGAAATAAATACCTTTTCCCCAGTTTGTTTCATCCAGAGTCCCATGAAAAATCTCTAGGATTTCTGATGATACTGTAGGTGTAAAAATCCATAATTGAGCTAATTCTGCTTCATTTATTCGCGTATTATTACGTTTTGCTTGCCGTTCTAGGTCTGCATGAATGTCAAACAATTTACCTATACAACTGCGAGTTTCACTTTTGCTGACGGCATTACGGAATGGTTCAAATATGGCATAATTTGTCACCATTTTCCCCAGTATTCCTAGTGTTTCTAGACTTTGTGTTGGTTGGGGTGAAGGGATAAATAATACGTCTATTTGTCTGACTTCTGCGGTAATATCTTTGCTGGTTTCTACTTCTCCATAAGGCGTTAATAATTCCGTTAGATATTGTTTAGCAAATTGATCATGTATAAAGCGAGTCATTTACATTAATAATTTAAAGACAGAACTATTAATTTAACATTTTTTGGGTGATGGCGATAACTTAGTAAAACGCAGGGGTTTAGTATTGCGCTTTACCCCTACATATCTAGGTTGCTCGTAATCTTGTAAAAGTTCACATCTCAACCGTCAAGAGTATCATCCAAAATCCAAAATCTAAAATTCACTCATCCTTGCCAGGGTGAAGGGATAGGTGTAGTGGAAATCACTTTTTCTGCCATCAGTCTCACGGCAGTTTTCCCACAACTTGGGCATTCTACCTCTAAATACTGTGAAGTTGATACGTCTACCTCAGATAATATCCCCTGTTTGCAGTGCCAACACTCACAAATTACCCTGCATACTGGTTCGTTGCAGTCAAGGATCTTGACGTGCTGAAAATTTTGGGATTCGCTGTCTGGTTTCCTGGGCTTAGGGAATTTTTTGATTTCTTGAACTTCCATCATTTCACCGTCTAACTGCAAGTATGTTTAGAGCTTACTTGATCTTTCCTATCTTACAACTATGTACGAATTGTCAGTTGTTAGTTGTTAGTAGGGGCGAAGCATTTGGAAGATAAATTATCGGTCATTGCCAAAAATAGTTCTCCAAATGCTTCGCCCGTACAGTTGGCAGTTGTCAGTTGTCATTGGGAAAATTCTTTCTCCCCCCCAACTTCCCCAACTTCCCCAACTTCCCCAACTTCCCCAACTTCCCCAACTTCCCCTGTTCCCTATTTAATTGCTAATGCGGGTTCTTTAACAGATTGTTGCAACAGTTGGGTATATAGTTCATCTAACTGACTCGCTACACCATGCCAGCTAAATTTATTAATAACACGCTTTTTAGCAGCTTTTCCTAATTCTTGCTGCCATACAGGATTACCCAGAATCCGATCAATAGCGTGGTTAAAAGCTGGGACATTTTGTGGCGGTACTAATAAACCAGTTTCTTCATTGACAACGGTAAATTGTAATCCACCGACATCACTAGCGACTACAGGTGTACCGCAGGCCATAGCCTCGATAGCTACCAATCCAAAGGGTTCATAGTGGCTAGGAACAACACAAATATCCGCAGCGGCGTAATAAGCTGGCAATATCTCCCGACTCAAACAACCGGGAAAAGAGGTACATTCATTCATCCCTAATTCGTTGACAATTCCGGTAAGGCGATCGCGTTCTTTTTCATCACTATTTCCCGGTGTGCAACCACCACCAATAATCAACTGCAATTGTTTTGATTCATAAAACTTAGATTCTCGCATTGCCCTGACTAAAGTTTCTATGCCTTTTCGGGGGTCAAATCTACCTACATATAACACCACTTTAGCTTCTGGATCAATTCCTAAAGTAGCCCTGGCAGCTTGTCTTTCCACTGAACCAAACTGCTGAATATCTGTCCCACAGGGAATAATATCAATTTTGCCTTTTTGGGAAACAAGCGATCGCATATGTTCCAGTTCTTGGGGACTGGTGGCCACAATTCTTTCCGCTGTTTCCAATACTTGTTTCTCTACTATTAAACGTTGACTAGCCACCAAAGGAATATTTTCTATGGTGTTATATTTAATCACCCCTAAAGAATGGTAGGTATGAACCTGTTTAGTTCCTTGTCTTTTCTTGAGTTCCATCCCTACCCAGCTAGATAACCAATAATTAGTATGCACTAAATCATAATTAATCCCAGCTTCTTTTTGAAATTCTAGTAACTGAAAGACGAAATCTGGCAAATATTGAAAACCCTGATCTCTTGGCACAAATTCCACCGGACCTGCGGTTAAACGAATAGTCCGACAATTAGGGTGATGTTGCACTATCCTTTCTTGATCAGCACTGACTCTCCGACTAAACATATCTACTTGCCATCCTAGCTGTGCCAGGGCTTCACCCACTTGGCGGACATAAACATTTTGTCCTCCTGCCTCTTCTCTGCCTATTTCAATTGCTGGATCGCCATGAACTGAAATTAAAGCAATGTGTTTTTTAGTGGTAGCTTTCATAAATTTGTTGTGTTCCTGATTTTAACAATATGGGAGTGAATTTTCAACTTGCGCTTATTAAACTTAAATCTGTGTTTTTCTGGGGAACTTTGCATAATTAATATTTATTATATTTTAACTATTACCAAAATATTGGTTAATTTTCCCCACTTTCTATATTTATGTTTAATACCTTCGATAGATATTTTTCTCTATCTTTTTATAGCGACAAACGAATATTATCTATCATGATATATGAGTTAATTCATGATAAAACCTATCTGAAGTAGCAAAGCCACATCCTAAGTTAGATATTTACAATTCATTATTTACAAGGTTCAAGCAATCAAAATTATTTCCATGAAAGTAAATACATCAAAATTAAATTGCCGAAAATATTACCTTAATTACCATCATTTTCAAAAGCACTGATTTAATCAAGACAAGTGTATTGGCTTATACTATTCCTACATTGTCAGAATTTTTGTTAATTTAGATACAGTTTTCCTAAAAAATCACAAATTTTGTGTAATTGCACCGTCAAACCTCAAAAATTGCCAAAACAAATAGTGCAGATAACCTGATGTGGCTACCTGCACTGCTTGTTGATTGGATTTGAAAGAAATTTCTAACCGCTGAAACTGATATCGAAGCAGCTTCAAGAATTACTCTCAAAGCACATTGATTGAATAGACAATCTAGTTGGTAGTTTGTGCTTCCAACATCTGTCTGAGCTTTTCTAAATCCGCTGCCCAACGGGGATCTGGACGAAAAGCTTCGTTATCAACGTTACCAACAGTCTCACGCGCACCACCACCACCACCACGGCGAGGTTTTTTAGTTCTCTCCCGACGGTTGCCTTCTTTGTTGCTGCTAGGAACGGGGGAACTACTACCTTGGATGACTGGTTTAGGGACCTGTTGTTGTGGTTGTTCGTCCCCTTCCTCACCTTTAGTCCGTGGTAAAGCTTTTTCTAGCTTAATGGGTGTATCTTTGAACATTTGACCATTATATTTTTCAATAATTTGATCGGCTTGTTCGTCATTGTTCACCGTTAAAAACCCAAAACCACGGCATTTGCCTGTTTTACGGTCTTTAATTAGTTTAGTGGTGACAGCATCGCCTTCTTCTGCAAATACAGCTTGCAAATCTTGACGATCAATTTCTTCCTTGGGCAAATTTCCTATATATAGGCGAATGGACATGGAACATACCTCCAAATTGGGATTAAACAGGGCAAGACAAAAACAATCAATTGGCTTTGGTTTTTGAATAGATACTATGGACTAAAAACTGCCACAAACCAATTTCTGTAATCCGATAGTGTAGCGTGGCGTAAGTCATGCTATCAACTTATAGAATACAGTTTTTTATTGGGATCAAGCTTATTTGCCACGAAAGCACTTATGCACTCGTGGGCTAATATCACTTTAATTTTCGGAATTGTTAATTTAATAGCCAACTATCCACCACAGTAAATTCATTCTTCTTAATTCTTGCCCGCAGAACAAAATACCATTCCTTAACATTATCATGGTATTTCCTACGTAGCTAGTTCCGCAGAAACTTTTCCGCCAATAGCCAATAGCATGAGCTTATCGTAACATAAAACACATTTTTAAAGCAAGAGGCAAAACAGGCAGGGAGCAGGGGGAATATTTCTTCCCACTGACAACTGTACGGGCGAAGCATCTGGAGAACTATTTTTGGCAATGACCGATAATTTATCTTCCAAATGCTAACAACTGTACGGGCGAAGCATTTGGAGAACTATTTTTGGCAATGACCGATAATTTATCTTCCAAATGCTAACAACTGTACGGGCGAAGCATTTGGAGAACTATTTTTGGCAATGACCGATAATTTATCTTCCAAATGCTTCGCCCCTACTGACAACTGACTAATATCTAAGAACCTGTGAGCATAATATAAGCACCCCAGGCTTGGGCAACAACTGCGATGACAGTGGAGCAGATAGAATGAGGGCTATTAATTTTTTTGCCACCTTTAGTTTCTAAAGTTTGGATATCAATCCAAGGAGTTGTCCCCCGTCGTAACCAACCTGTAACAGTGATTTGTCTGCCAATCAAGTCTTGAGGATTGAATGACTTTCCTAACCAGGGAATATGATGTAATTTCATTAAACCTTGGCTAGATTGCAGGATTAGGTCTTGTGCTAAACAATTGCCAATACCAGGGCGGCCTAATAGCTTACCAGTAAACCGAACTCTAATGCTATCAATTGGTAAAATAGCGGGATTTGCTAAGAGGTTGGTAAAGTTTTCATCTTTTTGAACATTGACAGGTGTAATATCGGGAAATAAAGCATTTATCCGCATAACTGTGCCAATGCTAAAGCCAATCAACATACAACCTCCGACAAAAGACCAATTATCATAGATCCACTTGAGGTTTAACAAGTGTAAGGTGTATGCTGTTTGCCAAATTAACCAAGTTAGACAGGCAAATACAACACCGAGGGGGATTCCCAACCAAGGGGCAATTTGTAAATAGAAGGATTGGGGCTTGATGAGAATGGGTTGTGATGGCTTTGTTTGATATAATTCGGTGTCTAAATGCCAATGACGGGCTATTTGACAAAGGCGATCGATGCGATCGCCTATTGTTGGATGACAACTATTAATTGTAAACCATTGCCGATAGGGATGAAAATTTTCCCACTTTAAAAATGATTCAAAAGGTAGATGACCGGCGGTGCTACCTAAAATTATGCTGTGTTGGTATGCAACTGGCGAGAGGAGATTCAGGCTTTCTAACTGCCAACAGGTTTGTTCTTTGAGGCTGATATCATGGGCTACACCAATGGATATTTTCAGTAAAGCGCGAATTAGTCCATTAGGATTACCGGTGATTTCTGCGGCCAGGCGATCGCTATGGTAAAGCCGCAATTGGCAATTAAGTAAGGCTGTACCCGTGAACAGACACCAAATTGCATAGTTGATGGCTGCTAAAACTGTACCTGGCCAACGCCAAATTTTACTGTCATGTTGATTTCCCCAAACTGACACTTGCTGATATATTCCATAAAATGGCATGGCCACGAGTAAAACTAGGGACATGACCGCAAAATCCCAACGCCCAATTTGTCCTAAAGATAAAGCATAGATGGCAGCTATTTCGTCATCTGCCAGTTGTTCTAATAAACCTTGACTAACAGTTATTCTCGCTGTGCGGGGGAGGTTGCCATAACTGATAATCATCGGGGCGGAAATTGGTAAGATTCTCAGTTGAGGGGTTGACCAGTGCCGCTGTTGGCAAGCGCGTTGTAATACTCTGGGTGTTTCCCGGCTGTAGGAGTTTAATTTCTCTTTGGTTAACTCTTCTTGACCGGAAAATCTTGTTAGTACCCAGTCGAGCAACCAAGGAGACGATGCCATGAAGATGATCAACAATCCTAGCATCAAGGAACTAGGATCGCTATATAAAATCTGGATGGGTTCTAAGTAGGGCAGTTGATAGAGAATTTGATTGATTAAACCCAATACTAATTTAAGCACTTCTCGACAAGTCCAAAACAATGCCATGAATGTTCCCAGAGCAAGTAGTCGAGAGGGAATGATGTTAGGCTTGCCTAGGGGTTGCCACACTTTAGCGCGTCTAGCATTGCGCCAATAAACGCTAACCGGTTTGATAGTATTGTTACCATCATTACCAGTATAAGCTGTTTGTAGCTGTGGTTGGGCAGGATTTAAACTAGAAACAAGTCCAGTATTGGTTTTATGGGATTTTTTCTTCTGGTTTTTGCGTTTATGCAGGTGTTCAAGAGCAAGTGTTGCCCACTCTTGAACTTGGGGATTACTATTAGCAATCAGATTTTGACACAGAGCGATCGCCTTAGAGACTTCACCCGTGCGGGCATAGGACATCACTAACCCAACTTGCGCCTGTAAACAAATCCTTTCTTGACTTTGATCTTTGGCTAGTGGTTGAAGGTTAGCGATCGCTGTGTAGTAATTCCCCTGCTTGAGAGCAGCTAAACCAGCCTCTAAACATGATTCAGCGTGGGAAGGCATACAAACTTTGGTACTCCAATCTGTTCTAAGTGACAAATAGCACGCTTATTGAGATACCCTGATCATTGGTCATTGGTCATTGGTCATTGGGTAACTTCTTTCTTCCTCCTGACCACTGACCACTGACCACTGTACGGGCGAAGCATTTGGAGAACTATTTTTGGCAATGACCGATAATTTATCTTCCAAATGCTTCGCCCCTACTGACAACGGACAACTGACAACTGCCTCTAACTTTCTGCTGATTGTTGATGGGAAAAGACGGGAGCGATGGCACTTAATTTCAACTCTGGATGATCACCCTCCAACTGTTGACAATTCCATTCATTGCGGAATAACAATACTGGTCGTCCCATGCTATCTTTAACAGTAGTGGTATTGAATAAACGTCCCACCTGCTTTAAAGCTTCCCAACCACCTTCAACCCAACGGGCGACACTATAAGGTAATAAATCGAGAATAGTTTCCACACCATACTCATTTTCTAAGCGGAACTGGACTACTTCAAACTGCAATTGACCAACCGCTGCTAAAATTGGCTCCCGCTTGGCTTCATCGGTGGAGTACATAATTTGGACAGCACCTTCTTCTCGCAATTCGGAAACGCCTTTTTGAAACTGCTTAAATTTCGATGGGTTGGGGTTTCTCAACGTGGCAAAAAGTTCAGGTGAGAAATAAGGAATTCCCTCATATTCTAATTTTTGTCCTGTGTAAATTGTATCACCAATTGCGAAAACACCTGGATTATTTAAACCAATCACGTCCCCTGGATAAGCGACATCAATAGATTCTCTTTCTTGGGCAAATAGTTTTTGCGGACGTGATAGACGGACAACTTTGCCAGTTCGAGCGTGATTTACTGTCATATCTTTTTCAAACTTGCCTGTGCAAACCCGGACGAAAGCCACCCTATCTCGATGTTTTGGGTCCATGTTGGCTTGCAGTTTGAAAATAAATCCGGTAAATTCTGGATAGGTAGGAGGAATATCGCCGACAGTGCTGCTATGTGTACCTGGTTTGAGGGCAAAGTCAAGGAAGTTCTTGAGGAATAATTCCACCCCAAAGTTAGTCATGGCGCTACCAAAAAATACTGGGGTCATTTTGCCGGCGTGTACTAAGTCTAAATCTAGTTCTGGACAAACTCCTTCTAAGAGTTCTAACTCGTCTTTAAGTTGGTGGTATAGTTCTTTTTCTAGTAATTCTTCAAGTCGCTGATCGCCTATATTGAGGATAGTTTCCTTTGCTTCTTTACTACCATGAGAACTGCGCTCAAATAAATGAATTTGCTGCTGTTGGCGGTCAAATACGCCTTTAAAGCGATCGCCCATCCCAATAGGCCAATTCACTGCATAAGTCTGTAATCCCAATTCTTTCTCAATTTCATCTAACAAATCTATGGGTTCTCTGCCCGGACGGTCGAGTTTATTCACAAAGGTAAAAATTGGGATACCCCGCATTTTACACACTTCAAAGAGTTTCCGAGTTTGGGGTTCTAAACCTTTAGCCGCGTCTATTAGCATCACCGCATTATCGGCTGCTGCCAAAGTCCGATAGGTGTCCTCACTAAAATCTTGGTGTCCAGGAGTGTCGAGTAAATTAATTTGACAGTTACGATAGGCAAATTGTAATACCGTAGAAGTTACGGAAATTCCCCGTTGTTGTTCCATTGCCATCCAGTCAGAAGTGACTTTGCGCTGGTCTCTGCGGGCTTTTACTGCTCCAGCTTCGTGAATAGCACCCCCGTATAATAATAGTTTTTCTGTCAGTGTGGTTTTACCAGCATCAGGGTGAGAAATAATCGCAAAGTTGCGACGCTGTTCCACCGCTTGACCTAATTCTGCTTGCAGTTCAATGGACATATCTGTAATTTCTTTGTAACTTCACTAAATGTAATCTTTTTCAGGACGGGGGAACAAATTTATAAATTCTCTAGCAGCTTTCAGTAAAACCCTTTGAATATAACGCTCTGGGATTAAAATTAGGATCTGATTCAAGTGCATACTGCTATATTAATTCTTGCCGTTAATTCAATCTTAATCTGGTTTATGTCAGACGACGCTATCAGAAATTTATGGGTGAGATAGTTGACAAATGCCGGACTTTCCTCTATTATAAGAGTATAGTGGAAATCTGTGCGCCCATATATATAGGGGTTGAATTTTTCCGAAAGTATTAATTTCTAAATTCACCGAACATCGGCAAAAACCTTGTGAATATCAACTGCTCCATGATAGAAATGTTGATAAATAACCATTTCATGCAGCAGTGATCTAAAATAGAGTTTCACAAACAATGTCTTGAGATTTTTAACAAATCTACAACTGCAAATTTTGTGTAACCAAAAAAACAAATTTATTCTAGCTATTGCAATTCCATGAAAGCAGAAGTGATTGAATTAATAACAACGGTTTTCCATGTTTTACAAGTTAATCTGCGGTGGATGACTTGGAATTTATTTTTGGCTTTTATTCCTTTAGCTTTGAGTGTTTGGCTATTTCGCCGTCAGCGCAGTGGTTCATGGGTTTGGTGGCTAGGATTTTTGAGTTTCTATGCTTTTTTACCAAATGCGCCTTATTTATTAACTGATGTCATTCATTTGATAGATGATATCCGGCGAGTTCAGTCAATATGGATGATTACATTAGTGTTGATACCTGTGTATTTTGTTGTCATTTTTGGCGGATTTGAAGCTTATGTTATATCTTTAATAAATTTGGGTTACTATTTACATCGAACGGGTAAAAGTCAATGGATTTTTCCTGTTGAGTTAATCACTCATGCTCTTTCTGCTGTGGGTATTTATTGGGGACGATTTTTGAGATTTAACAGTTGGGATTTTATTACTCAACCAGATGCCATAATCACAAAAGGTGTAGAGGAAATTCTTGGTAAACAACCCTTGATAATTATTACTCTCACTTTTATAATCCTTTGGGGTTTGTATTGGTTTATGAAACGAATTACTTTGGGTTTTCTGAATAAGGGTGTTAATTCACAAATAAATGATCATCATATTCACAATATTAACTAATGACATTAAATTAAAATCAAATATCCCCGACTTCTTTGAAAAGTCGGGGATATATTTTTTGAATATTTAAGATTAATCGTATAATTTAGGATTTAGAATAGGAAAGCAAATATAAACAGCTATAAAAAGTGAAATTGGTTAAACAGCGATTAGATACATTATTAGTAGATTTGGGATTATGTCCCTCCCGTCAGCAAGCACAACGGCTAATTCAAGCTGGAGAAGTGACTGTAAATCAACAAATGGTTGATAAAGTCGGGACTGAAGTTGATATTACCGCAGAAATTCAAGTTAAAGAACGTCCTCCTTTTGTTTCTCGTGGTGGTGAAAAACTGGCTAAGGCTTTAAAATTTTTTGAGATTTCTGTAACTGACAGGATTTGTTTAGACGGGGGAATTTCTACTGGTGGCTTTACTGATTGTTTATTACAAGCCGGTGCAAAACAAGTTTATGGTGTAGATGTTGGTTATGGACAAGTTGATTGGAAAATCAGAAATGATCAACGAGTAATTTTAAAAGAACGGACGAATTTACGTCAACTACAACCAGAGGAATTGTATGCTGAAAATGCCATATTTCCTAATTTGATAGTTGTGGATGTTTCGTTTATTTCTTTAACCAAAATTTTGCCGGCGGTATGGCAATTAACACAAGCTCCTAGAGAGGCTGTATTGCTGGTAAAACCACAATTTGAGGTTGGCAAGTCTCGGATAGGTAAAAAAGGCGTTGTCCGCGATTCTGATGACCAAGCTGATGCAATTTTTAATGTGATGAAAGGGGCGTTAGAGTTAGGATGGAAATATCAGGGTTTAACTTGGTCACCCATAACAGGACCTGCGGGAAATATTGAATATCTGTTATGGTTGGGAATGGACAGCGAAATCATCCCTCCAACTTTAGCAGCAATTCAAGAAATTACTAAACAAGTCATGCAGGAGTTTGGGAAAAAATGATGAGTATCAGTATAGGCAAAAAAAGTTGTGAAAATTGACAAATTAAAGCTATGATTTATTACATCAACGTAATATAATAGAAAGTGAGTTGGGAAATAGAATATACGAATGAGTTTGATATTTGGTGGCAAACTCTTAGAGAAGAGCAACAAGATGATATTGTCAGCGTTGTTCAACTACTTGAAGAAAAGGGAACACAATTACCCTTTCCTTATTCATCCGATGTCAAAGGTGCAAAAAACTCTCACCTGAGAGAGTTACGTATTCAAAGTCGTGGTAAACCAATCAGAGTATTTTATGCTTTTGATCCGCGACGAGTGGCAATTTTACTTATTGGTGGAGATAAAACAGGAGATAAGCGATTTTATGAAAAATATGTTCCCATAGCAGATCGTCTTTATGAAGAATATCTCCAAGAAATTAGTCGGGAGGGTTTAATATGACAGGACATAAAAAGTTTAGCAATCTTACTAAAGATTTCTCCGCAGAAAGAAAAGCCAAAATTGCTACTCAAACAGCTAAATTAAAAGAAGAAATGGCATTAGCTGAATTACGCCAAGCTTTAAAAATATCTCAAGCTCAATTAGCTGAAAAGTTGCAAATTAAACAACCTGCTATTTCTAGATTAGAGAATCGTACTGATATGTATGTTAGTCATCTGCGACAAGTTATTGAAGCTATGGGAGGAGAATTGAAAATAACGGCAAAATTCCCTGATGTAGAAGTAACAATTACTAATTTTGAAAATTTGGCAATGGAGATTGATAAATAGGGTTCAAAAATAAAGCGAAAGCTAAGATGTTTTAGCTACGAGAGTTTTGCTAAAATGTAAATGGCTATAAAACAAGGAAATATTCAACTATGACACTTGCTAATTTATCAATTCCTCAACAATATACACTTGATATTGAACCAGAAGGACGTTTAACTTTACCCCAAGAAATCCAAGAAATACTTAATTTAGAATCAGGAGATAGATTAATTTTAACTCTTGAAGATAATGGAAAACTCCAATTAGTCAGCCTCAAACAACAAGTTAAAAAATTAAGAGGTTTATTAAAAGATAAATCACCTGATAGAAACTTAGTAGATGAACTTATCCAGGAACGCAGACAGGAGTATTTAATTGAATAAATCTGTGTTAGATGCTTCTGCCTTTTTAGCTTATCTTAGAGATGAAACCGGAGCGGAAATTGTAGAAAATGCGTTGATTGATGGGTGCTATATATGCTATACAAGTATTATTAATCGTTATCTAACAAACAAAATTTAAAATTTATGGAAGACCAAGATTTTATTCCTACGGTACTTGAACTTTATGATGTTCTCATGACTTTTTACACAGATACAAAAATCTTAACGAAAAACAATAAAGAACTGATAAGTTCAGAAGAAATTCAATCTTTCAATAGATTACATATCAAGTCTCTTGTTTCTTCAATTGAAGGAAGTATTTATGTAATTAAACAAATTGTATTACAAAAAAATAATTTAAATTCTGAAAATGGATTAAATGGATATGAATTAATGTTTATTGCAGAAAAAAATCCCCGTTTGAAAGAAAATGGTGATATAGATTATGAAAGAATTTCCAGCATAGGATTAATACCTAAAGGGTTACCATTTATATCATAATCGTAGGAACATTCACATCCCATTCCTAGCATAGATTCGCGGACTGGTTCTCTCCCAGTAATAACTGTTTTATAGTGTGGTTCGTTAGCAATACTACAATTTCTGAGTATAACAAAAACTAGCAAACCAGTACCCCAACTTATCCAATTTTTATTTTCCATAGCACCTAACTAAAAATACTTCAACATTAGCTAAAATAGATCAATGGCAATTCACAGAAGGGCTACACAATGAATGTTAAACAAACTATGAAGCCCTATACGATTGTATTTTATTCGACCGCATCAAGAACCGTCAACACATAGACATTTAGTATAAACTTTTATAGTGCTTATCCTAGAGGATGCTTAGTATATGATGAATATAGTTTAGCAGCACTTATAGTACCAAATTCTTCAGTAAATACAGCAACAGCCTGATTATTTTCAGGAAAACGAATAACAAAGTTTTTGTCTGTTGAATTATAGTCTAATTGCAATAATTCTATACCTTCATATTTTGCTACTTTACTAGCCCCTTCTTGTAATCCTTGTGTAGTTACAACTATTCCTCTACTTGCTCCCACATCTTTAATTATATAAGCAAATGCAGCTATTATATTTTGTTCTAATGCTGCATCTTTTTTGTATCTTTTGCCTTTGTAGTGTTTACATTCAACCAAAATACGCTGTTCATTGATGTCATCACCATAAGCGTCTACTTGCCAATTTGTACCAGATTTCCCAGGCAATTTTTCTTGAGGTTGAATTTTAAAATCTTTTAAGCTCAGGTGTTTTTCTAAATATTTTTTAACTACTTCATCATTAAGAATACTACTTGTATATTCTTCATATTTTCGCCAGCTTGTTTGTTTTTCTAACATAAAAATTTTGAGTTCAAATATTATGATCTAAGTGTGTTTGTTTTGTTATTGTGATAGATGCTTTATCGTTTTCTGTCAACATTACCCCAAGCAATTCGCGCAATACCTGATGATTAGAAATAAACTCCTCACCAAAAAGTTCATCCTTCTGCAACACAGTTTGAATATGTTCTTTAACAGTAGATGTAGGTAGCCTGAATCTTTCCAGCAACTTCTCTCTTGCGGTAGCAGATGCTATAGAAGTGGCAGTTCCTAAATTCCAATCTTTGAGCAACAAACGCACTTCTCGATTCAACGAAATCCGCAAAGTTTTTAAGCGATAAAACAATTCGGGATTAAGTAACAGTTGATCAAAACCAGAACCCCAATCTAAACCAGCACCAATATTACCCCCTACTTTTTCCTCAGCTTGGATACTTTTTCTCAACCATTCTTCATTAAGTAATAAATCCATCGGGGTTGCTAAATACGCATTTACAAGAGTGCTATCGTCACCACGAATTAGCTGAACTTGCAGTTGCACTCGTTACTCCTTGTTGGTGAAAATGACTGTGGTAACAAACTAAAATAGTATCATTAATATAGGACTCCGGTTTGATTCCTGATAGCATAGCGTGGCGTTAGCCATATTTTCCTGCGTAGGAAGGCAAGAGGATTTGAGAATATGAAGGTGTACCGAGTTTTGTATGGCTACGCCACGCAAGCTATCAAAAATTAAATAGGAGTCCTATCTTTAAATAAGAGAAGTTCATCTTATTTCTTTAAAATGAGAATTGCTGCTGATCTAAATCAAAGATCGTAAATCAAACACTCCAAAGCATCTGGATACATTTCGCAATAGGTTTCTAAGGCTGTTTTGCGGTGTTTTGCTTGTTTTTGATGGGCTTTTTCTGCTTGCAATTCTTCGACAATATCCCAAGCTACTGCACAATTAGCGGAATTATTGCCATTTTCTGTACAGGTTGTCCGCGCTTCTGTAATGGCTTCAAGAATTGCTGCTTCAATGGGTTTTTTACCATTGATAACTTCGTTTAGGGATACCATGATCATGTTACCTTTTTTGAGGGAGATAAAGGTTAATTAGGAATTTTAAGGATTGCTAATGAAGAGAATTACTCATAGTTGGTAAACTCTTTTTCAGAGTAACAATTCAAATAATTATTTTTAGTTAATTTATATACTTTTTGATTCTATGATGATATAATCATGACTTAATTATTCACTAATGGAGTTTTAGCAATGCTAAATTATTAAATAATCCAAATATTTTAGTTATAATTTAAACAGAGTATCTGTAACTTATAATTATGCGTGAATTAGCACTTCAATCTCAATCTTTACGTGAAGCCTGGGAACAAGGGTTACAAGAAGGTTTAACTCAAGTTGCACTCAATATGCTACGAGAAGGTATTGATTTATCTCTAGTAGCTAAACTAACTAATCTACCACTTGAAAAGATTCAAAATTTGCAAGTTAGTAATGTAGATGATTTGGAAATTTTAGTAAAAGATTTTCTTGAGTTAAGTGAATCATCACTCAATAAAGTTTGGCTTGAACCAGAAGAAGACGAAGCTTGGAAGGATTTATAGAATTTATGCTTATGGAAAAATTTGCTAAAGGTGACGTTATCTCTGTACCTTTTCCATTTTCTGACGCATCTGCTACTAAAAGAAGACCTGCCTTGATTATAGCAGAATCAGATAGTAATAATATTATTCTCTGTCCTATTACCAGTAAACCAGGTAGAGAATATGAAATTAAGTTAGAAGACCAGGATTTTATGTTTGGTAAACTTAATTTAAGTCCCTGTTATATTCGTCCTAACATCATTGCAACAGTTGACAAAAGTAATGTTATTAGGAATATCGGAAAATTAAGGGATGAAAAAATAAATCAAGTTATTGCTACCATTATTGAAATTTTACAAAAGCCTTGTGAACCTACACTTCCAGCATCAAAAGCATGGAAAAGAGGTAAAAATCCCAAATCATAAAGTTTGTGATGGTTACTTAGAGGTTGTTTGAAAAGTATCAGATGAAACCCATAATCTCCAAAAACCTAACCCCCCTGCCCCCCTTACCTACCAGGGAATGGGGTTTTCAAAGCCTCTCCCCGCGTCGGGGAGAGGTTTGGAGAGGGGTCAATTTATACATTCAAAACTTTTCAAACACCCTCTTAGATTCAATCTCTCAAAACTCACCAAAAGTACCGCCTAATTCTTGCTGTAAGCGATACAAAATAGTATTTTTATCAACTTGTGACAAAATTTCCTGAATGACAGTATTAGCCCCCAATTGTCCCCAAGTACAGCCTTTTTCTAGATATAACTGGGCGGCTTTACCGACTGTATAAGCACCATAACCGGCAATTCCACCTTGGGCTAATGCACTCCCGAAAAAAGTAGTAATATTAAAGGGATTATCACCACTAGCTATGGCTGCGGCACTTTTACCTAAGCCTAATATAAAACTACTGCCAATTTCACTTAATAATAAACCACCAGAACTAAATAAAATTGTTTTTAATAATTCACTGGCTTCATAGCCAGTCATGGGTAAACCATACAATTTAGCTAATGCCCGAATTAAGGCTAAATCGGTAATTAAACCACCTATTATATCTAAGAAAGCAATAGGATTTAAACCAATGGCTAGGGCTTTATATTGGCTAAACCTCCAAATAATATCTTCTGCTTCTTTTTCGCGGATATGAACGGTTTTTTGGGCGATATTTTCTTCGGATTCTCTAGCTTGAATAAGTGCATTTAAAGCTAAAAGAGATCGTCCTTCTCGATTTAATATATTTAAGATTGTTTGCTTTAATTCATCTACTTGCGGTGGTGGTGTTTCCCATTCAGAGGTGATGCTTCCATCTGCATATTCTACTCTCACTTCCATTGGTGCAGGTTCAGCCGCTATCATCACAATTTCATCAGGTAATAATGGCTGATTTTGGATATTTCCTGCCCCTAATTGTTGCAGATTTTTATAAATTGCATTTTTATCTGTATCGGGATATAAATCAATTTTATTAAATACCAAAATTAAAGGTTTTTGTGCTTGACGTAATTCTAATAATCCTTGATATTCAGTTCTCGTAATATCCCCAGAAACCACAAACAAGATTAAATCAGCTTGACGCGCTACTTCTCTTGCCATTTGCGCCCGTGAATCACCTTCAATTTCATCTAAACCGGGAGTATCAATTAATTCAACTAATACCTTATCTCCGGGTTTCCAAGGTACAGAACGTGGTGATTGAGTGACACCATTTAGGGGTCCGGTTTGCAGAATTTTTTCTCCCAATAAAGAATTTAATACTGCTGATTTTCCCCGACTGACTAAACCAAAAGCCGCAATTCTGATGACATTGGCATCTAATTTATTGAGTGTGGCATTTAAAGTTTCTATTTCTGGTTTTAGCAAACTTGCTAATTCTGGATTTGCTGCCATTTGTCCCGATTTACGGAGATATCCATACCAAGATAATGCTTGTCTGAGACTAGCACGGGCGCGATTTAAATGAGTTTCTTGTAGGTTACGATTCATAGGATTTTTGATTGTGGATTTTCAGATCCCCGACTTCTTAAAGAAGTCGGGGATCTAATTAATGCCGATAATTTGCGGTTCGGGTATTGGTTGTCCGTCTTCTAAATAAGATGAAATCAGCATTTCTAAAACTTCTTGGGCATTTTTTAAAGCCTCTTCATAAGTGTCTCCATGAGTATGACAAAATTCTCCCCATTCAGGAAGACTTACAACAAAGCATTTATCTTCTTCTGACCATTGAATAATGATTGTGTAATGATTATTCATTTTGTGCTTCCTCTTGAGCTTTTTTTATTTCTTCTATTCTTTTGATGGCGTTACTAACATCTTTCTCTTGGTATTCTTTCGCATCTTTTCCGTCTTTACCTGATATAGTAACTCGTCCAGATAATAAAGGATGATACCAGTTAGTGTGACTACCTTTTCCAGTCCGACAAGTAAAGCCGAATTGCAGTAATAAATTTTTCAGTTCTCTAATTTTTTTGGGCATATCTAATATAATATCATTGTCCTAAATATGCTTCTAAAACTTTGGTATTATTTTGGATTTCTGTAGGGCTACCAACAGCTAAATTTTGTCCTTCAGCTAATACCCAAACTCGATCACATAAGGACATAATTACGTCCATGTTATGTTCAATAATCAAAAATGTCATGCCGTCGTGACGATTCCACGCTAAAATGCGATCGCATATGTCATCAATTAATCTGGGATTTACGCCAGCAGCAGGTTCATCTAGCAATATTAACTTAGGATTAGTCATCAATGCCCGACCGATTTCTAAAAGTTTCCGCTGTCCCCCAGATAAACCACCGGCATAATCAGCGGCTTTTTTTTCTAAACCTACTGACTCTAACAAAAACATTGCCCGTTCTTTTAATTGCTTTTCTTCCTTAGCAATAATGTGGGGTTGAAATTGCACTTGCCAAAAGTTCTCACCGGTTTGTTTTTGCGCTCCCAACAGCATATTTTCTAATACTGATAACTTCGATAAAACCCGGGCAACTTGAAAGGTTCTCACTAATCCCTGTTGGGCAATTTGGTATGGTTGTAATTGATGAATGGGTTCACCATCAAAAATCACTCTACCTTTATCGGGACGAATAAAATTAGAGAGTAAATTAAATAAAGTAGTTTTCCCAGCCCCATTGGGACCAATTAACCCAGTAATGCTACCTTTGATAACTTCGATATTCGCTTCCTGAACTGCTTTAATGCCGCCAAAATTTTTAGAAAGTCCAGTTGCAGCTAAAAGAGGTAGTTGGGGTGATGCGATATTATTTACCATTATAATTTTCTTCTCAACTTCATTTTTAGGTTTTTTGTTGATTTTTAATGATTGTTATCAAATAAAAATTGTCGGAGTTCATCAAATTTCATCCCTGTAAAACCTCAGCCACAGTTAACTTTACATCACTAAATAGAGGCGAACAAATCATATCATCTCCCCTATAAACCTGCTCCTCATAAAAACCCTCCACCCATTCTAAAACCGTCACTTTTTGCCCAATTGGATCAACAATCCAATACTCAGTAATTCCCCGCGCCGCATACTCAGAACGCTTATAACGATAATCACGATTTTCCTGATTTGGACTCACTACCTCAACCACCAACAAAGGCAGCGGCATATCCATTAAAATCAGCGAGCGTGTAGCCCCCTGCATCACCTGAGCTAATTCTTCAGAAAACACCACCAAATCAGGAACACGCACCCCCACCTGCCGACTATTCACAGCAATTTCTGTTTTCATTCTTAACCGGTAATAGGGAATACCTAATTTCAGAAAATAGGCGACTAAAAACATCGCTATCCGACAATTTAGCTCACTTTCAGAAGGCATAGGAATTAATTCTCCGTTCTCAAATTCATATAAATTATCTGTCCCATCGTCATAATTAAGAAATTCTTCCAAAGTCATCTTTTTAGCAGTTGCAACTGTCATGGCTATTTCTCCCATAAACGGCTTGTATCAACTATTTTAACAATAAAACCCGTAATTTTTTCTTAATCGGGTTTTATAATTATTTACCCAGAGTCAGTTCCTCCTTTTTCCCTAAAATCCCTTGAGGTCTCCAAATCATCAATACCATTAAAAGTAACCCAATAAACATGATCCGAAACGCACCAATCCGTTCTACATCTAGGGGAACAATTTTGGGTAAAAATTCTCTAGTGATGGCATCATAGGTAAAGAAAATGACTGCACCTAAAATAGTTCCCAGATTGTTGCCAGAACCACCTAAAATTACCATAATCCAGGCATCAAAGGTAAGTTGGGGTTGGAAGTTATCGGGGTAAATTGCGCCTAGTTGCCAGGCAAAAAATGCTCCAGCAATCCCCGCAATTGCCCCACCTAACATTAATGATTGGAGTTTATAGGAAAAGACATTTTTGCCTAATGCTTTGGGGACTTCTTCATCTTCCCGAATAGATTTTAGCACTCTTCCCCAGGGCGATCGCACTAAAATTTCCAACCGCCAAAAAACAAAAGCTAAGATTAATAATATGAACAACATTAACCCGGCTTTGGGATTATAATTATATAGTCCAATAACACCAGAAATATAAATTGCAGCAGCTAATAACCCTAAAGCAATTCCGACTATTAACCGAGAAGTAAATTCTTGTTTAAGACTACTATTTCTGACTGTATTATTATTTACAGAAATTTGAGCAGTTCGCACCCAATGCCATAGAGAAAATAATGTGATTCCTGTTAAGAGAGAGAGAACAATAATCATAACCAAGCGGAAAAATAAATTGGGAGTTGTTGATAAAGGGATAACATAACTTTGCACACCGAAAGATCCCGATATCCACGTATTACCTACAGGCAAATTCTGGTTATTGACTATTAATCGAATTAATTCACCTGTACCAATGGTGACAATTGAAAGATAATCTTCGCGTAACCGCAAAGTTGCAAAGCCAATTACTAAACCAAGCATTGCGGCAACAACTGCTCCGATTCCCGCCGATAGCAGTAACGGTACCCCCTTGAGACTTAATAAAACCGTCGTATACGCACCCAAAGTCATGAAAGCAATATGACCAAAGTTAATTAAACCAGTAAAACCCCATTGGAGATTGAGTCCTAGTCCGAACAGGGCGAAGGTGGCGGTAGAAATAGCGAGAAAAATCAGGTATTCGATCATAATTTAGTTACTTGCCATTTGTCATGTTTGAGTTATCAGTTATCAGCCGTTAATGTAACGCAATGTAAACTGAAACCCCTCTATATCCGTTATTCTATTAAAAACTGTATAAGACAAAGCAGGGATCGCCAAAAGCATACATTAAACTTGTGTTTGACCAACACTTTATTTGAGATTTCCCTATGGATTCTAGGGTACTTTGGCAACGATACCAGGACTGGTTGTATTTCCATCCAGGATTAGGACTATATCTAGATATTAGTCGAATGCGGTTTGATGATGGGTTCGTGGCATCATTGCAGCCTAAGTTTGACAAAGCGTTTGCGGATATGGCAGAATTGGAAAAAGGGGCGATCGCCAATCCCGACGAAAACCGCATGGTAGGACATTACTGGTTGCGGAATCCAGATTTAGCCCCCACCCCCGAACTCACCCAAGAAATAGTTCAAACCTTAGAACAAATCGAAGCTTTTGCCGACCAGGTACACACCGGGGCAATTCATCCCCCCAAGGAATGCCGCTTTACAGATATCATTTCCATTGGTATTGGTGGTTCAGCCTTGGGTCCCCAATTCGTCACCCAAGCCCTATCCCCCGACGTACCACCCCTACAAATTCACTTTATAGACAATTCCGACCCCACCGGAATTGATCGGGTTCTTGCCCAACTTGGCGATAAACTAGCCACAACCTTGGTATTAGTCATTTCCAAATCTGGAGGCACACCCGAACCTCGCAACGGCATGATTGAGGTTAAACAAGCCTACACAGCCAAAAAATTAGACTTTGCTAAATATGCAGTCGCTATTACCGGACAAGATAGCAACCTGGATCAAGTCGCCAAAGCTGAAAATTGGTTAGCCCGGTTTTCCATGTACGATTGGGTAGGTGGACGTACCTCAGAAATGTCCGCTGTAGGGCTAGTACCTGCGGCATTACAGGGCATTGATATCCGTGCCATGCTAGATGGTGCAAAAGAAATGGATGATGCCACCCGCGTCCCCAATCTCAAAAACAACCCAGCCGCTTTATTAGCCCTTGCTTGGTATTTCTCTGGAAATGGCAAAGGTGAAAAAGATATGGTAGTCCTCCCGTACAAAGACAGTCTGTTGCTATTTAGCCGCTATTTGCAACAACTCATCATGGAATCCTTGGGTAAAGAAAAAGATTTAGATGGGAAGACTGTATTTCAAGGGATTGCAGTTTATGGTAACAAAGGTTCTACGGATCAACACGCCTATGTGCAACAGTTGCGCGAAGGTGTCCCCAATTTCTTTGCTACCTTAATTGAAGTTTTAGAAGATCGTCAAGGAAAATCCACAGAAGTTGATCCTGGAGTCACTTCCGGTGATTATCTTTGTGGTTTCTTGTTAGGAACTCGTCAAGCATTGTATGAGAATCACCGCGATTCGATTACAGTCAGCATTCCTCAAGTTAATGCTCGCACAGTTGGCGCATTAATTGCATTGTATGAACGGGCTGTAGGTTTATATGCCAGTTTAGTAAATGTCAATGCTTATCATCAACCAGGTGTGGAAGCTGGTAAAAAAGCTGCCGCTGTGATTCTCGATTTACAAAAACGAGTTTTAGAAGTGTTGCAAACCCAGAAAAAAGCACTTTCTATTTCTGAACTTGCAGATATGTCCGGCGCTGCTGAGGAAGTGGAAGCAATTTACAAAATTCTCCGTCATTTACACACCAATAATCGGGGTGTGGTGTTAACTGGTGATTTAGCTAAACCTGGAAGTTTAACTGTTTCTCTCGGTTAAAAATTTAGATCCCCTTAATTTAGATCCCCGACTTCTTAAAGAAGTCGGGGATCTTGTTTTGTGGCTATAAATTATCAAAAATATTAAAAGTATCATTAGATAGAGATAAAAAAATAACATATTAGGTAAATATGATAGATACGCTAATAACTTATTTAAGCCAGAAAAAAGAATTTTTAATAAATTCAGTAAATTCAGGAGATTAAATTATGTCCAATATTGTAAAAATATCCAAAGAAGATATTATTTATCACCTCAAAATATCTTGTCAAATCCCTAGTCTGTTAGAAGCGATCGCCACCAGAACAATTATTACAGAAACTGCTAAAAAAGAAAATATTACCATCGAAATAGCAGAATTACAACAATCCGCAGATAGTTTACGATTAGTTAATAATCTACTTAAAGCAGAGGACACATGGCAATGGTTACAAAAACATTATCTTTCCTTAGATAACTTTGAAGAAGTAGCAAATCTCAATCTCCTATCAGCAAAATTAGCTCATCATTTATTCGCTGAAAAAGTTGAACCATTCTTTTATGCTCACAAACTTGATTACAGCGGAGCAGTTACCTATGAAGTCATATTAGATGATGAAGATCTAGCTTTAGAAATATTTTATGCTCTTCAAGAAGGAGAAATTAGTTTTCAAGAAGTGGCTCGTCAATATATCGAAAATCCCGAAATTCGTCGCGCTGGAGGATATCAAGGTATCCGCAAACGTAGTGATTTTCGACCAGAAATTGCTGCCGCAGTTTTTGCAGCTAATCCCCCAGAAATTATTAAACCAGTCATTACACCCAAAGGAGTCCATATCATTATAGTTGAAGAAATTATTGCCCCCGAATTGAATGAACAAATGCGCGTAGCAATTCTCGGAGATTTATTTACCAATTGGTTAAAAGAGCAAGTTAATAAATTAGAAATTGTTGCCACATTAGGAGATGAAATAAATTCTCCTGTTTCTCCCATAGAAATATTTAGTGAAGCTAGTTAAAACAGGAGATAATTATGCTATTCATTAATATGGAGTTTATTTTTAGTTGTCAAGACGTTTTATGCAACGTCTCTACAGAATTTATTTGAGTCTTATTGATCGGATGTAATCGGTTTACCATTTAAAGTCATTGTAGGAAGGCGATCACAAAGACTAAGATTAGCTTGCCAGCGAGAAGGGAAATCTGGATCAATGAAGGTAATTTCAAATCTGCCCCAATAATAAGTAGGTTTACCATTAGCACCTTCTCTATAGGTATCGCAACGTACCGATGAACGATCTTGTGCCCAATAGCCGCTGTATGAACCCCGGTTGGTGGTGACTCCTGCTAAACCATCAATAAATATAAGTCTATTGCGGCCATAACTCCAGATAGCAGTTTTGTTACGATCTGTTTGATAGATCACATTATATTCCTTCGTTTTCCACATCTCATCTGCTAGAACTTTTTGGGGAGCGGCAAAACAAGTCAATAGGGCTAAAGTTAGAAAAACATGGTTATTTTTCATACAGTAAAGTTAACCTTGATAAATTTACAATCTGCGTTAGTTGCACAAATCGATTTTATCATGATCTTAGACATGGGAGATTACCAAACTCGAAGATCTTAATTAACAGTAGCCAAAAAGCTAATAATTACTGTCTAAAAAATACTTGAGATCCCCGAATTCTTAGAGAATTCGGGGATATTGATATTATCAATCTAAAGTCGTATAAATATCATCTGAATAGCCATTAAGATAAGGATATCGTAATTTGATTTTGTGTAAAGTAAATTGTTCCAAAATAGCTGTCATTCGACTTTCAGGATGATTATTACCCGCTTGCCAAGCAGCAATTAAACCATTAGCAATCATTTGACAACGATTAGTCCCAAAACTTTCTTTTTCTGCCAACTTATTGGTTGGTTCTTCAGCACAACCTAATCCTGGTGCTAGTTGCTTAGTAAACAACGGTACTTGTGGAAAAAAACTATCTTGATTTTCTGAATATACCTGTTGTAACATAGGATAAATTGTTTTATATTGATGTTTATTAAAGTAAAGAACTGCCGAATCATAACGTCTATATTCATCAGGATTATATAGAGCTTTAAAGGAGAAAGCAATGTGCATATTATTGAGTTCTCTAGTCACATTATCCATCACTGATACCGCCCCATCAGGTGATACATTAAAGTAGATTCTAACAATATCTTGATTATCTTGAGTACCTAGATTAGATACTGCCATATAAAATCCATTTTGGACTAGATTTTTAGGCATTTTAATTGCCACCAAATCACCAACATTAGCTGATTTATCAATTTCTGATAAATATAAATCCCGCTCAATATGCAAAGTCAACCCATTTTTTTGGACTGCTAAACAACCATCTTCTTCTTCATTAACTACTAACCAATTTTCACTCCAATAACCTCCACCTGTATTACTCGTATGGAGTCTTTCATAAAACGCCAAATCCATGCCAAATAAGCTATTATTACTGAGGTTATTTATTTGATTGTCATCACCAAGAGAATCATGCCAAGAACCATTGTAATAAGCACTATAGAGAAAATTACGTAAGTGAATACGCAAATGCTTCTCTTGAATATCTAAGGATAGATTTTTAAACCGAGCGATTACTGATTCTGGCAATTCTAATAATTTGTAATCTGGATGCTTAATAGAATAAAATGATTTAATTTCCAGATAATCAACAATATTTTGCAGTGCTATTTGTAATTCTTTTGGAAGTTGAAAAAGTTGATTATAGATAGAATCTAATACTTGCATATAAACCTTCCTTCTCTAAACAAGAGATAAATTTTTAGCAGTCATTGTTGACAATTCCATCCCCAAAATTGTGGGAATAGATGCTTGAGGACGACATAATAAACTCTTAGCAACTTGGAGCATACAAATACCTGAATTATCAAAGGTTTTTTCATGTTGAAGTCTAGCTTGAATAGCTCTAATTAAAGCTAAACCGCTAAATTGCATCACTAATTGTAAGAAATCTGGACGCAATTCTAAAATTTCTGGAAAAGTAGTTAAATAAGCAGTAACTAATGTTGATAAAGAAGGTTGAATCATTGATAAGGGAATCGCAGCTAAACGCAAACATTCCTCAATTGGTATGGTTTTACTAGAGACTATGCTATATAACCAAACTTGCAGATAACTAGCAATTATTGTGCCTAAATCATTAGCAGGATCTCCCCAACTGCCTCTTTCCCAATCAATTAATCGGATGATATTTTTATTTTCAGGTAATTTATCTTCTATGTCTGTTTCCCAGTTCAAAGATACAAGAATATTATTAAGTTTGAGATCATTATGGGTGAGACAAGCAGGAGTAAAAGCCTGATTTAATTGTGTAATTGCTTTTCCTAAATTATCGTAACGTTGATAGAGAGTAAAAAACTTTAAACCATCAGCCGGAAGTTGACCAAATATTTCTGGTGTAATTCTATCTAATCCTTTGTTAATATTTTGAGATTTTAAAGAATTTTCAAAGAACTTTTGATAGTTATTATTGTCTATTGTCATGCGATGAATAGCTGCAATAGTTGTGCCAACTACCTGAGCAATTTCCTCCGGAAATTCCTGATCTTTGGCGTAAAATTCAGCTAAGTCTTGATATTGATTTAGATAGTTAAAAACAATGATAGAGTTTTCTAAATCAAAATGAATTGCTTCTGACAAAGATGCTCGTAAATGAGTTATTTCTGGGAATTTTTGCCAAAAAGCATGAACTCTCCACTCATCTATAAATTCACCTAAAGTTTTACCATTTTGATCATAACGCTCTTGTTTTACTAATAGTTGACGACCATCTGATAAAGTGATTAATAGGTTAAAGTTTTTAGCAGATTTTAATTCGATTTTACTTAGGGACTCCTCTTGTGGCTGACAAATTTTGTTTTCAACAAGGTAATTGAAAACATTTGCAAAACTTATTAAGAATGGCATGATTTCAAATGATAATAATATATGTGTGTAAAATTGCTATTGCTGAGTTAATTTCAGTTTTAGTAAAATCATTAACTTGATAGGTTGAAAATTATTTATTTTCTAAATGTCTTCGTTAATAGTGAAATGGCATCTATAGCATAAATTACTAAGACAAATTCTAGAGCCTTAACCCCATAATTAAGTATTTGACTAGCATTATTATATTCACCTCCAAATACAGATACTGCGTCTAAATTACTTAAATTAATAATAAACTTTTTTTCATCAGTATTCTCTAGATTAGAAATCCTAATGTTTGCCATTTCTTACCTCTAGAAAGATTCGATTTTTGTGGATGCAATTTTATTAACTATCCAGGATTATTAGTAATCAATCTCATGTAAGTAACATAGATTAGTTTTTACTTTTACTCCTGGATAGTTATATCGGCTTTGTAGTTAACTACAAAGCCAAGTAATTAGTATCCGTAGTGAGAATCATTGCTGAAGGATTTAGCGATATGCTTAATACTAGCAATCGCATAGCCATCAACTAAGAATTCTAGATATTTAACACCAAAGTCACCATAAGCACTAAAACCGCTGAAATCACCACCACCACCATTGATTGATACAGAAGCTGCATCATTCAATTCATTAAGATAGCTTTCAGAATCTGCAAATAATTCAGAACCAGTTGTATTTAGTTGAGAAAGGGTAATAGTTGCCATAATTTCCTCCAAGAAGATTTGTTTTTGTAAGTTAGAATTTGTGAGTCGGTTAAGTTGGTGTTTCCTTAACCGTTACTCCTATTTTTATTCATAAAAAATAGAAAAATCAAGGCTTTGAACCTAGTAAAAAAGACACAAATATCTGAATTCTGTCTTTTATAAAAACTGCAAACTATGGAATTAACTCCATAAAAAATCGCGTATCTTCAGGTTAATAAATCTGAAAACACACGAAAATAAGTAAAATATTGAATTTTTTCACAGCAGATATTAAAAATCGAATTTGCTTCTTAGACTATCTGTTGTATCTTTGAGGCTGATTTTCCACCTTTCCATACTACTGTCTAGTTCTTTGAATACTGTTGAAAGATCAGTTGTATTGGTTATATTGGTTGTTGGCGGATTTCTTCTGTCTTTTCTCATCACGTAACCACCTTTAAGAGTCTTCATTTCCCAAGGTGTTAGTTGATCCAGAATCGGTTCTGCAAGCCTAAGTTCTAATTCAGAAATTGTAATTCTCATTGTTGATTCACCTCCTTGAATACTCCATTTATATGGAATCAGGCTATAAATTTATCCTGCTCTTATATTCTGGAATAGTATCTGACAAAATAAATGATTTGAAACTAATTTATTAGACAGAATTAAGGGTATTTTGTCTATGGAAACAAAAAAAGCAAAGGAAGTTTCATAAAAGTAACTTCCCTTGCCTTAGAGGGTGTTTGAAAAGTTATGGTTGATGTATCAACTATTTTTTACCCCACCCTAACCCTCCCCTTGTAAAGGGGAGGGAACTGGATTTTTATTGTTTCCCCCCTTTACAAGGGGAAAGGGGGGTAGCAATGTGATGAAAATTACGGAATACCACTTTTCAAACATCCTTTTAGATGAATTAAAAACTATCTACCTCTATCAAAAGGTGGAAGTTTCTTTCTAGCTTTAGTAATTAACCAACAAATGCTAACCGAGGTGCAACCGCAGCAGGACGTTCTACACCTTTGAGGTAAGCAAGAACGGTATCAGCATCAGATACTTCAAAAGGATCACTACCACAGTTATCTTCAAAACCTGGTTCAATGAACATTTTTTCAATTTCGCCGTTATTAACAACCATTGCATAACGCCAAGAACGCATTCCAAAACCGATGTTAGATTTATCAACTAACATTCCCATTTTGCGGCTAAATTCTCCACTACCATCTGGTAACAAGAAAACATTTTTAGCGCCTTGTTGTTTGCCCCATTGGAACATTACAAATGCGTCATTAACTGACAAACAAATGATTTGATCAACACCTTGCGCTTTGAATTCCTCAAACAGTTCTTCATAGCGAGGCAAATGAGTAGAAGAACAGGTAGGAGTGAAAGCACCAGGAAGCGCAAATAATACTACTTTCTTACCGGCAAAAATTTCTTGTGTGGTGACATCTTTCCAAGTGTAAGGATTTGGTCCACCGATAGATTCATCCCGCACACGAGTCTTGAATACTACATTTGGAACGTGAGTAATAGCAGTCATAAATACCTCTTTTTTAGATGGAAGATTTTAACTCGTGTTGCTGCTTTTGCTTAGGGCATCAGTAGCTTATCTCATAAATCAGAATAATTCTGATTTAGGAATTAGTCAATAGTCATAAATACTTATTTTATAATGTATTTATTAAAAAATATTAGTTCTTAAAAAATGAACGTTATAATAAGAGATTATATTTTTATATAGCTAAGTAAATCCTATGCAGCAAAAAGCTAATGATATTGTCAAAACCTTGAAAACTAGAGGGTTGCGAGTCACACCCCAGCGATTTGGCGTTTATGCCAATCTATTAGCCAGACGAGATCACCCGACGGTTGATCAAATTATGAGAGACTTGAATCATGAAGCACCCACTTCTTCTCAGGCAACCGTATATGCGGCACTTCAGGCACTGCGAGAGGTGGGTTTGGTGCGAGAAGTGCTATTAGAGGAAGGTGTCTCCCGTTATGATGCTAACGTTGCCCCCCACCATCATTTTCGCTGTAACTGCTGTGGTGCAATTGAAGATATCAACTGGAATACTTTCCCCGATATTGATGTCAGTCAATTGCGACAGGGGTTAAAAGTGGAACGGTATGAAGTGACAGTTGAGGGAGTGTGCGATGTTTGCAGCGCCCATGTTTGATATAATAGTTAACTAAAATTGCATAGGAGTAGACAATGTACGACAGCGATAAACGTAAATTATTATCAGCATTGTGTCATGGGGCAATTTTTTTTAGTACCACAATTGTCTCCGTTGGCTTACCCATAGCCATACTATTTGTATCAGATGATCCTGTTGTCAAAGAGAATGCCAAAGAATCTATCAATTTCCATTTTAACGTTTGGTTATATGGAGCAATTCTGGGAGCATTGTTTTTTCTGTTTGGTTGGTTGATTTTACCATTATTCATCTTGTTTCCACTCGCAGGTTTAGGTTATATCCTCCACTGGGGATTGACAATTTGGGCGCTAATTGGCGTTTTTAGTGATCCTAATCAACCTTGCCGTTATCCGTTTATTTTTCGAGTTTTTTAGCTCATATCAGGAAAGATATGGTAGGTTAATTAATCATAGACTTTTGATTAAACAACTTACCAAAATTAATTCCATGATTTTTTAAGATTGTTTTTTGCAAATTTGTTATAAGCAAATGTCTATCAAGTTGTAAAATATAAAATTGCCCCACAGCTTCATCAACAGTAGGGCAAAAGACAGTTACGCACTGCTTGTAGTTTGTCTGAATAGAGCAAGTTAAAAACTTGCTTTTGTGACGCTTTATTCTATGTCCATTGTATTATTTTGTCTGCACAAAATTTATGTTTCCTATACATCGCCCTCGTCGTCTGCGTAGCCATACCCAATTGCGTCGGATGGTACGTGAAACCGTTTTAACTACTAACGATTTGATTTATCCATTGTTTGCAGTACCAGGAGAAGGTATTGCCAAGGAAGTCAAATCTATGCCCGGTGTTTATCAACTTTCAGTAGATAAGATTGTTGAAGAAGCTAAGGAAGTTTATGATTTAGGAATTCCGGCAATTATCTTATTTGGAATTCCGGCAGATAAAGACATAGATGCTACCGGGGCGTGGCATGATTGTGGTATTGTTCAAAAAGCAGCAACCGCAGTTAAAAATGCTGTTCCTGATTTAATTGTTATGGCTGATACTTGTTTATGTGAATATACAAGTCATGGTCATTGTGGTTATTTACAAGTTGGTGATTTAACTGGAAGGGTTTTAAATGATCCAACTTTGGAATTATTAAAGAAAACCGCAGTTTCTCAAGCTCAAGCTGGTGCAGATATTATCGCACCTTCGGGGATGATGGATGGTTTTGTGCAAGCTATTCGCGCAGGTTTGGATGAGGCGGGATTTGAAGATATTCCCATTATGTCCTATGCTGCTAAATATGCTTCGGCTTATTATGGGCCATTTAGAGATGCAGCGGACTCAACACCACAATTCGGGGATAGACGCACTTACCAAATGGACCCCGGTAACGCTAGGGAAGCACTGAAAGAAATTGAGTTGGATATTGCTGAAGGTGCTGATATGCTCATGGTCAAACCAGCTTTGGCATATATGGATATTATTTGGCGCGTCAAGGAAGCTACTAATTTACCTGTGGCGGCTTACAATGTCTCTGGTGAGTATGCCATGGTGAAGGCTGCGGCTTTAAATGGTTGGGTTGATGAGCAGCGCGTTGTTATGGAAACCTTGACTGGTTTTAAACGGGCTGGTGCTGATTTGATTTTGACTTACCACGCTAAAGATGCGGCTCGGTGGTTGTAATAAGATAATGTCTCACGCTGGCGCAAAGAGTGTTTTTGTCTTTGGGCGTGAGGTTTTTTGGTATATTTTACAATACCTTGTCCATTTTTTGTAGGTCGGGTTAAGCGACAGCGCAACCCGACGCATTTGTTGGACAGGAAGCCCACACTGTACCGTCAGGTCAGTTTGGGTAGTTCACCCTTTAATAAATCACCTGGCAGAAAAGCCCCATTTTCAGTAATAATGGCGGTAATTAAATCCGCAGGTGTGACATCAAAAGCCGGGTTATAAAATTCCACTCCTGGAGGTGTGAGAACAGTTTCACCTATTTGATATATTTCCCTTGGGTGACGTTCTTCAATGGGAATTTGACTACCATCAATTAATTCAAAATCTACTGTAGATAAAGGTGCAGCGACAAAGAAAGGAATATTATGAGCTTTGGCGACAATAGCTAAACTATAAGTTCCGATTTTATTGGCAGTGTCACCATTAGCAGCAATTCTATCAGCACCCACAACTACAGCATCAATTAAACCTTGTTTCATGCAGTGGGCAGCCATATTATCGGTAATTACTGTCACTGGAATGCCTTCTTGGACACATTCCCACGCGGTGAGTTTTGCACCTTGTAATCGGGGACGGGTTTCGTCAGCAAATACCCTGGCTAAACGCCCTTCTTTCCACGCAGAACGGACTACACCTAATGCTGTCCCATAACCGGCAGTGGCTAATGCCCCAGCGTTGCAATGAGTGAGTATAATTAGTTGGTCTGGGGTTTGCGGTAATGCTGCCAAACCATGATCACCTATAGCTTGACAGGTTTGTAGATCTTCGGCATTGATCTTTTGGGCAGTTTCTAAAAGAGTTTGTTGAATTTCGGCGACTGTTCCCACGGTTTCATAAGCCGTTTTCATCATTCTGCCAATGGCCCAAAACAAATTTACCGCAGTGGGACGGGTAGAACGCAACAAATTAGCGACTGTTTCCAATTTAGTCAAAAACTCTTGGATATCGCTTGTTTCAATTTCCCTTGCACCTAAATACATTCCATAGGCCGCAGCCACTCCTATCGCCGGCGCACCTCTCACAATCATGGTTGTAATGGCTTGTGCCATATCTTTACTGCGGTGAATCTCCACCACTGTATATTCATTAGGTAAGCGAGTTTGATCAATGAGTGATACTGAATTATTGCGCCAAATAACGGGATAAACCATATTGTTAGTTGTTAGTTGTTAGTAGGGGCGAAGCATTTGGAAGATAAATTATCGGTCATTGCCAAAAATAGTTCTCTAAATGCTTCGCCCGTACAGTTGTCAGTTGTCAGTGGTAATGGATGAAAGGGAACTTTTAGATATAGTAATTATCAATCATTATTCAACAAATTCATGCTCTTTTGCCTGTTCCCTCTTTCCCAAATTAAGCTAAAAAAGAAAGATGAAAATTACCAAAAAAATCAATAATTGGCTGGAAACCCATGCTGCTGCACCTGCTTATGGTGGTTGGGTATTGGCGGGAATTTCTGTGTGTTATTTGGGTGCAGGGATTAATACCATGGCTGGCTGGCTGTATGTGATTAGTGGAGTCAGTTTTGCTCTTTTGGGTGTATCCGGTTTTGTTGCACCGCGATCGCTTGCGGGTATAATTGTCAAACGTCGTCCCATTGAACCAGTAACCGCAGGTGATGACCTAAAAATTGAGATAGAAATTCACAATCAGAGAAAACAATCGGCGACTTTATTACAAGTTAGAGACATTCTCCCATTTATTTTTGGTCAGCCAGTCCAGCAAAGTATTGAATCTATTCCACCACAGGATAGTTATCGCTGGGTATATTATCACCCTACCCAACAGCGAGGCCTTTACCGCTGGCATACGGTAGAATTAGCTACGGGTGCGCCTTGGGGTTTGTTTTGGTGTCGTCGTCCCCGTCAGTGTGAAGCTAGGGCAATTGTTTATCCCACCGTCTTACCCCTGACTACCTGCCCTTTAATTGATGAAATCGGACAAGATGACAGCCAACGGGGAGATCCTCGTGGTAACCCTTTACAAATGGCAACAACGGGATTAGTGCGATCGCTGCGTCCCTATCGTATAGGTGATCCTACCCGATTAATTCATTGGCGGACAAGCGCCCGTTATGGAGAATTACGAGTGCGGGAATTAGAAGTAATTACCGGGGGACAAGAAATTATTATTGCCATAGATAGTTCCTTTCAGTGGCAACAAGAATTATTTGAACAAGCCGTAATTACCGCTGCTTCCTTGTATTTTTATGCCCAACAGCAACAACTGCAAGTACAATTATGGACATCAGCTACAGGTTTAATTACAGGCAATATCGCAGTTTTGGAAACCTTAGCAGCCACCAACCCTATCGAAAAAAACAGCTTACCACCGGATAACTGTCCCCTAATTTGGCTGACACAAAACTCCTTTACCACATCCACCTTACCCCTGGGTAGTCGTTGGGTACTCTGGCAAAATTCAGATTCAGCAGCAGAAACTGTCATTAATCGGGAATATCCCGGTATCATTATCCAAACCGAACAAGAGCTACAACCCCAATTGCAAAAAGCTCTTAATTTATTTTCAGGCGATTTCTCACACTGAGCCTGATGTACAATGCAATGAAACATTAAAATTTATCAACAGCACAGCCCATGGTGACATCAGAAGTGAATTCACAATCCAGCGATAAAAGCCTAGAAGCAATGCGGCATTTTTCCGAACAATATGCCAAACGGACGGGAACATACTTCTGTTCTGAACCTTCTGTTACCGCAGTTGTGATCGAAGGACTAGCCAAGCATAAAGATGAACTCGGTGCGCCTTTATGCCCTTGTCGTCACTACGAAGATAAGGAAGCCGAAGTTAATGCCGCTTTTTGGAATTGTCCTTGCGTCCCCATGCGCGAACGCAAAGAATGTCACTGTATGCTATTTCTTACCTCTGATAATGAGTTTTCCGGCGACAAACAAGAAATCTCTATGGAGACTATCAAAGAAGTTCGGGATACTATGGGATGAACGAAACCATGTCTGAAGAGTTTTGGCAAGGTGTAGAACAGTTCAATGCTGGACAGTTCTATGCTTGTCATGACATTCTTGAAGCACTCTGGATTGATAGTATCGAACCAGATAAAACTTTTTATCAAGGTATTCTCCAAATTGCCGTGGGACTGTATCATCTGGGTAATCATAATTTAAGAGGAGCAATGATTCTTTTAGGAGAAGGTAGCAATCGTCTTCGCCGTTATCTACCCAGCTACGGCGGTATTAATGTGGAAGAATTATTTACTGAAAGTGTGGATTTGTTAAAGACTCTACAACAAGAAAGTCTACAACCAATGGCAAATAATAAATTGGCTGAAAATCAAGCTCGACTTTTACCCAGTATTTCCCTGTCTAAACTATGATTTATGGGATTTTGATGATTTGTGGGATTTTGATGATTTGTGGGATTTATTTGCTTAATTTTTGGTGGATGTGTCAGACTTGATAATTCGGTAACAATTAACAAATTTTTGCCAGTTGTGAGCAAAGGTTCTGGAAGCGAAACTTAAAGTTTAAAAAACCGTCCATTTTTGCTATAGGACTCATATTTGATTTTTATCTCCCTGTTCCCCGTTCCCCGTTCCCCGTTCCCTAATTACTATGATACCTCCTTATCAATTGCTAAAATCACAGATCCGCCGTTTAGGATTGGCCTTGGTACTGCCAATTTCCCTTTTAGGTGTAGTAGGATTGCCTACCCAATTGCCACCAGCTACAGCCCAATCTGGGGGGAATCGTCCCCTGACTATCCGCTCTGATACTCAAGAATATGACGCGAAAACCCAAGTAATTACTGCCCGTGGTAATGTGCAAATGGTGTATCCGGCTCGTCAAATTCAAGCCACATCTGCTCAAGCTCAATATTTTAGTAAAGAAAAACGGATTGATTTCAGTGGGAATGTTTACATTTTGCAACAAGGTAGCAATAGTATTCGCGCGGAAAAAGTCACTTATTTAATTGATGAAGGTAAATTTATCGCCTTACCCCAATCTAATCGTCAGGTAGAATCTACATATATGGTGGAGGATGCCAATCCCAGTAGACAAACTACTAAACCGGCACCAAAAACTCCAGCCCTAAAACGTTCTAATTAGTATCTACAACCTAGATAAAACCTCATAGTGAAAATTGTTTTAGAGAATATTCACAAATCTTACGGTAAACGATTAATTGTGAATCGCGTGAATCTTTCCGTTAGCCAGGGTGAAATTGTCGGTTTACTAGGTCCCAATGGGGCTGGGAAAACGACAACATTTTATATTGCTACAGGTTTAGAAAAACCCAATCATGGCAAAGTTTGGTTAGATAATTTTGATATTACTAATTTTCCTATGCACAAAAGGGCTAGATTGGGTATTGGTTATTTAGCTCAAGAACCAAGTGTATTTCGTCATCTTTCAGTGCAAGATAATATTCTCCTAGTATTTGAGCAAACTCAAGTTCCCAGGAGGGAATGGAGACAACGACTACATACTTTATTGCAGGAATTTCGCTTAGAAAAGGTAGCTCTTAGCAAAGGTATTCAACTTTCTGGTGGGGAACGACGACGCACAGAATTAGCAAGAGCTTTAGCCGCAGGTAGAGAGGGACCGAAATTTCTGTTTTTAGATGAACCTTTTGCTGGAGTTGATCCCATTGCTGTATCTGAAATTCAGGAGATTGTCAGCCAATTACGCGATCGCGGTATGGGCATTTTAATTACAGATCATAATGTCCGCGAAACCCTGGCCATTACAGATCGGGCTTACATCATGCGCGAAGGACAAATTCTCGCTTTTGGTAATGCTGATGAACTCTACAATAACCCCTTGGTACGACAATATTATTTAGGTGATAATTTCGCAGTTTAAACTTTGCGCCTTTGCTCCTTCCCGTCTTTGCGCGAAACATAAATTATGATATATAAACAGTTTAAACCCTTCTCTAATTTCATTTCCCTATTTTCATTTTCCATCATGGATCGCTACTTGGCGATGCAATTAATTTCACCATTTTTATTTGGTGTCGGTGCATTTACTTCTGTAGTTTTAGCAATTGATAGTTTATTTGAATTATTACGAAAAGTTGTAGAATCTGGGCTACCGCTGAATATTGCTTTAGAGATTTTCTTATTAAAGCTACCTTATGTCATGGTTTACTCCTTTCCCATGTCCACTTTGTTAGCTACTTTAATGACCTATAGCCGCCTGTCTAGCGAAAGTGAATTAATTGCTTTACGTGGGTGTGGAGTTAGTGTTTATCGGATGGTTTTTACGGCTGTAGTGTTAAGTTTTGCAGTCACGATCATGACTTATATATTTAATGAGCAAATTGCCCCTGCGGCAAATTATAAAGCTACTATTACCCTAGCGCAAGCCCTCAAGTCAGACCAACCTTCCTTTAAACAACAAAATATTTACTATCCTGAATATCGAGAATTTAAAGAAGCAGATGGTAGTAAAAATAAAATACTTTCTCGCTTATTTTATGCTGACCAATTTGATGGTAAGCAAATGAAAGGTTTAACAATTATAGATCGTTCTCGCGGCGGAGTTGATCAAATTGTTGTTTCCGAATCAGCTAAATGGAACGGTCAAAAACAAGTTTGGGATTTTTACAATGGGACTATCTATTTGGTAGCAACTGATCGATCTTATCGGAATATTTTACGCTTTGAACATCAGCAATTACAACTCCCGCGCACTCCTTTAACCTTAGCCGAAAATAGCCGAGACTATGGCGAAATGAATATTTCTCAAGCCCTAGAACAACTAGAAATAGAACGTTTGGGTGGTAATGATCAGAAAATTCGCAAGCTCCAAGTGCGAATTCAACAAAAAATCGCCTTTCCCTTTGTTTGCGTTATTTTTGGTTTAGTTGGCTCAGTTATGGGTAGCATCCCTCAACGCACTGGACGCGGGACAAGTTTTGGTATTAGTGTGATTGTGATTTTCAGTTATTATTTACTATTATCTGTTTCTGGAGCTTTAGCACAGGCTGGTATACTTTCTCCCATAATTGGTGCTTGGTTGCCCAATTTATTTGGATTAGTAACGGGTTTATTTTTATTAATCCGAGTAGCCCAGAGATAAGTTATCTGGATATTAAGTTTTTTTAGTCATAATTTCAGCAACAAAAGGCTATATATTATTTAATATCTAGCAGCATTTCGATATGAGTAAAATTCGCATTGTCGTTATTGAAGATCATTACCTCACTCGCTTCTCTATTTGCAAAGCATTACAACAAAAAAACGAAATTGAAGTAGTTGGAGAAGCTGGTAATGCCCGTCATGGTCTAATAATGTTAAAGAAGCTACAGCCAGATGTGGCAATTGTGGATATAGGTTTACCAGATCAAGATGGGATTGAATTAACCAAGGAAATTAAAGCGATCGCTAATCATCGTCAATTATCAAATACAAAAGTATTAATTCTAACGTCATCTGATAATAAAGCATCTGTACTTGCAGCCTTTAGCGCTGGTGCAGATTCCTACTGTATGAAAGATATCCGGTTTGATAATTTACTCGAAGCTATACGGGTAACTGCTGATGGTAATCCTTGGATTGATCCGATGATTGCTCGGATTATTTTAGAAAAGGCACAGCAGAAGACACATTTTGTCCAATCCAATGATAATAAACCACCTGTTAACTCTAGTATTCTCTCAGACAGAGAATTAGAAGTGTTAAAATTGATTACCAAAGGTTGTAGTAATGATGATATCGCCAAGAGACTTTATATTGTAACTGGAACTGTGAAAACACACATTAGCAATATTATGAATAAATTATGTGCTAATGATCGTACAGAAGCAGCAGTAATTGCTCTGCGTTCTGGCTTAGTTACATAATTATTAAATTAAGGACATCTTGCCATTCAAAGATGTGGAAAGTTGAGTCAAATTATGACTGATAAAAAGTTAGATAAGCTCAAGCTCATGGTGGTAGATGATGAGTTAGATAACTTAGATTTACTCTATCGCACATTTTGGAAAGATTTTAAAGTCTATAGAGCTAATAATGCCAGTGAAGCCTTGGCTATCTTAGAAAAAGAAGGTGAAATGGCTGTGATTATCTCTGACCAGAGAATGCCCGACATCAACGGTAATGAATTATTAAGTTTGACAGTTGAGCGTTTTCCTGATACAATTCGGATTTTGCTAACTGGTTTTACTGATGTGGAAGATTTAGTAGATGCAATTAACTCTGGTCGCGTATTTAAGTACATTACTAAACCTTGGAATCCCAACCAACTTCAATTATTAGTTAAGCAAGCTAGTGACACATATCGCTTAGTTAAAAAACGGGTAGCAGAATTATCTCAGGCATTGCGGCGGGAATCTTTATTTAATGCTATGACAAAGGCAATTAGAGAATCTTTAGACTATAACAATATGCTGCAAAAAATTGTTGCCACGATGGGAGAGACATTTGCGGCTCATAATTGTTTACTCAAACCAGTAGAAGATGATTTATTAATACAACAGCCATTTTGCTATCAAAATCCTCAATCTGAAATCTGTAATTTACTTCCAGACCCTAGTGAGTTAATTGCTGAAGTTTTCCAAACCCAACATTATCAAATAACAGAAAATTTTTATAAAGATATCCCTTATCAATACTTGGTTATTCCTCTCATTTATCAACAACATTTACTAGCTATTGTTGCTATTTGTAAGTTAGGAAGCGATCAGATTTGGCATCAAGAAGATATTCAATTAATTACAGATGTGTCCGAACAAGCTGCTTTAGCAATTTCCCAAGCCAAACTCTATCAAAGTCTGCAAGAAAAACAACAACAAATTCACCTGGAGTTGGAAGTAGCTCGCCAAATTCAACATAATATATTACGGCAAACCTTACCGGAAATCACAGGTGTAAAAATCCAAGCTTGTTGCTATCCAGCAAGAGAGGTTGGGGGTGATTTTTTTGAGGTATTTGTCCATGCTAATGGTGATTTGTGGTTAGCAGTTGGTGATGTTTCTGGTAAGGGCGTGCCAGCGGCTTTATTTATGTCTAGTACGATTTCTCTGCTGCGTCGGGAACTATCTCAAGAAGTACCTGTAGAGCCAAATGTGATGATGCAGAATCTGAATTATGCTCTGAGTGATGACTTAATCATCAGTAATTATTTTATCACAATGGTTTTAGCCCGTTATCACCCAAGCACAAGCGAACTTGTCTATGCTAATTCTGGGCATATTTATCCTTTTGTGTGGTCACAAAAAACAATTTTTAATGATTCTCCCCATTATCTGAAAGTTCGGAGTATTCCCTTGGGAATATTACCTAAATGGCAAGGAGAATCTGGCCGTTTGATTCTTGCTCCCGGAGATACATTACTGCTGGCTAGTGATGGAATCACGGAAGCAACTGGATGGGAAAATTTAGACAATCCCCAAACAACTAATCGTTCTATGCTCAATCAAGCAGGTTTGTGGCAACTGATTAAAAAACAAACTCAATCACTTAATCTGGATAATTTATTAGCCGTTATTCAAGCCAATAATGATCTCCAAGAAGATGATCAAACTATACTCTGTTTGGAGATTTTATAGGTTATGAAAAGTGAACTTCATGTTCCTAGTGACCTGAGTTTTATCAATATTGTAGAAAACTGGTTATTGGGATGTTTACAATTGCATCTAGGGGAATCTGTTGATTGGACAAAACAATCAAGTCTGTTACGATTAGTTTTGATAGAAGCATACTCTAATGCTGTTCGTCATGCTCATAAAGAAAAGCTAAATTTACCAATTTTACTGCGTTTAGAACTGAAAGACCGAGATCTATCAATAGAGATATGGGATCATGGTGAAGGTTTTGATCTGTCTACTTATTTTCCACCCAACCCCCTTGACAGACAAGAAGGTGGTTATGGTTGGTTAATTATGAATCGGTTGATGGATAAGGTAGAGTATAAATTACAGGTAAATGGTGCTAATTGTCTGAAGCTAGAAATGACTCTCACAGAACTATTGCCTGATGTTTTAAGAGATTGACAATCTCAGGTCTAAATACACTGAGATTGTTTAATCAAAGATATGACTTGCTCTACCAAGTTTTCACTAGGCAAAGTAAAGAAATCAATTCAGAATAAGTTGCAGAAAATTATTTGCTAATACCAGGAAATTCTCTAATTTACACACCATATTTAAATAAAATGATGGTGAGATGGGAATATTGCCTGTCCAAATTTCATCTCATTAAGAATCTTCGGGAAATACCCATGTTGGTGGTTCTGTCATTTTTTTCCGCAATCTTTCTTCAGCTATTTCTAGCATTTTGTCTAAAGAAGTTTCTTCAATAAACTTTGAAGTTGATTCTCTAAACTCGATATTGGGACATTTATCACCTAAAACGCAACCGTTAACACAGGCTTCAGCACAGTTAATTTTTTGCTCCACAATTAATTCCTCTCTAATTTGGGTGTTGTCACTTGGCAAATAAATTTGCCCTAATTTGTTTCATGAACTACCCCTGGCTAACTTCGTTTGAGCCAGGGGTTTCTACATCCCCTAGCGGAGCCTGAGATTTTTGACGCTTCGCACGACCCAGTTGCTTCATACTTCCAGCATTCTTGCGTTTGCTGGTGTTTGAAGTAGAGCTAGAATCATCCACGTCTGAGAGGCTAGTTCCTAACCCCTGTAGATTATTTGAGTACCAAAGTAGCATTACTTCTGCGGCGGCGATATCACGCTGTTGGGTATATCCGCAGTTATGGCAAACATGAGTTCTTTCGGCTAAACTCTTCTTTTCTTGATTTCCGCATTTTGGACAGGTTTGAGATGGTTTTACCTTCCTTGTAGGTACTTCTACAAACAAGCCACCAATGTCTGATAATTTCGCTTTTAGAGCGGACTTTATCATCCCCATTCCCACATCAAGAATTGATTTATTTAACCCAGCTTTTTGTTTTTTACGTTTACCTTTCTTAGCTTTGGCACTCATTTTTTTGACTTCTAGTTTTTCAGTAACTACCGTGCTATTACAGCTAATTATTCGTGTAGTTTCTTGGTGAACAAAATTCTGACGTTGGTTAGCAACTTTTCTATTCAACTTACTAACTAACTTTTGTGTTTTCTTCCACCTTCTAGAAGCCTTAACTTTCTTTTTGAAGTTAGGAGCGCGTTTTCTGCGTTTAGCTTTTCCTAATTGTTTATTTCTTTGTTCTGCCTTTCGGAAAAACCGAGGTGCAGCCACTAAACCATTTTCTTCACCATTTGTCCAAGCAATTGCATCATTACAACCTAAATCAATGGCAATAACACCATTATCAGTTTTGCGGCTATTCTTTAATAAAATATCGTCAATTTCTAGCACGAGGGAAGCGTACCATTTACCATTACGGTAAACGATATCTAAAGCTTTAGGATGCCCCCAAAGTCTAGCCTTACCCCGCATTTGGATTTGACCAATCTTTGATAATTCTAAATAGCCGTTATCCCCTGTGCTATGTACTTTCCAACCCGTAAAAGATGGGTAAGTCCAACCGGAATAATGGCGAGGCGATTTGAATCTAGGATACTTTCCTAGTCCCTTGAAAAACCTTCCAAAAGCAAAATCAACCCGTTTTAATGTGGCTTGTAATGCTTGGGAATTAATTTCTTTATATTCTATCCAGACTTCTTTGAAATCCGGTAAACAGTTCTGTTGCTCAAAGTAAGAAACAGATTTACCAAACTTTTTATATGAAGTAATGCGGTTAGATACAGCAGCATTATACAAATCTTTATGAAGTTGGCGGTGGTAGTGCAACATTTCACTGACTTGTTTATTAGGATATAGTCGGAAAGTCGCTCTCCGTAACGCCATTGATGTTTTTACCTCTTGTTTCTGTTTACTTCAAATACTATTATATATCTATCTACATAGATATGTCAACTCATGAAAAAACCAAGAACACAAACTGAATGGCAACAGAGAAACAAAGACAAAGTTAACAAGTATAATGCTAGATATAGAAAGAGTAAAATTCGGATTGGGCTAACGATAGATAAAGAAGTTGCTGAAAGGATATCGGCAATAAAAGACCCAAGTCAAAGTTATGGTGAATGGTTGCGTCAGATAATAGATAATTTACTTGCGAACCAATGCTAATATTTTGTCAAAAACTCAACTGTCCTCAAAATTCTTTTACTTGCAATAAAAAACATTTTAAGAACGTTTCGTTTTTGACTTGCTTACATCCCCACCCTATGAGTACATTGAGGGTGGGGAATTACGCAAAACTGTTAAACTAGTGTACTGTAGGGGTTTAAGATTGCGCTTTCCTCCTACTTCTAAATTTGTAGAAAAACGGCTCATGTCGGAATTATTAGCTAACACTGGAACTATTGCGGCGATCGCTACTGCTGTTGTCCCTCAGCAAGGTAGTGTAGGTATTGTGCGGGTTTCTGGTGATCAGGCAATGGCGATCGCGCACACTCTATTTTACGCCCCAGGGCGACAAGTTTGGTCAAGTCATCGCATCATTTATGGTTATATTCGTCAACCCCAAACTCAGCAAATTGTTGATGAAGCTTTATTATTAATAATGAAAGCCCCTCGGTCTTTTACCCGTGAAAATGTGGTAGAATTCCATTGTCACGGGGGAATTATGGCGGTGCAACAGGTATTGCAATTATGCTTAGAAAATGGCGCAAGATTAGCTCAACCGGGAGAATTTACATTAAGAGCATTTTTAAATGGCAGATTAGACTTAACCCAAGCGGAAAGTATAGCAGATTTAGTGGGAGCAAAATCACCTCAAGCTGCTCAAACGGCTTTGGCTGGATTACAAGGTAAATTAGCCCAACCTATCCGCAAATTACGGGCTAATTGTTTAGATATTTTGGCAGAAATTGAAGCCAGAATTGATTTTGAGGAAGATTTACCACCTTTAGATCAGCAAAGAATTATTGCAGATATTGAGCAAGTGACGGCGGAAATTAGCAAATTATTAGCCACAAAAGACAAGGGTGAATTACTGCGAACTGGTCTAAAAGTGGCGATAGTGGGGCGACCAAACGTGGGAAAATCGAGTTTATTAAATGCTTGGAGTCAGAGCGATCGCGCCATTGTCACCGACTTACCAGGAACAACCCGCGACGTGGTAGAATCTCAATTGGTTGTGGGAGGAATCCCCGTCCAGGTATTAGATACAGCGGGGATTCGGGAAACAGTAGATCAGGTAGAAAAAATCGGTGTAGAGCGATCGCATCGTGCCGCTAATGATGCTGATTTGGTATTATTTACCATTGACGCGGCCTCCGGTTGGACACCCGCAGATCAAGAAATTTATGAACAAGTAAAACACCGTCCGGTAATTTTAGTCATTAATAAAATTGACCTGATTTCATCAGCAGAACAGGAAAATCTTCAATCCAAAATCCAAAATCCAAAATCCAAAATTCTCACAGCCGCAGCGATAAATCAAGGAATTGATAATTTAGAAACAGCGATTTTAGAAATAGTTCAACAGGGAAAAGTTCAAGCCGCTGATCTGGATTTAGCAATTAATCAAAGACAAGCAGCAGCTTTAACAAAAGCCAAGATTGATTTAGCACAAGTGCAAATGACAATCACCGATAAATTACCCTTAGATTTTTGGACAATTGATTTAAGAGGAGCAATTCAAGCATTAGGAGAAATCACCGGAGAAGAAGTTACAGAATCGGTTTTAGATCGGATTTTTAGCCGCTTCTGTATTGGTAAATAAGATCATTTATTGTTTGCAGTCCCCTAATAATATCTCAAAATTGCAGTATTTTAGACCGTGATGATTTCTTTGATGATCACATAAGGTTCAACAATCAGAGCATTAAATCGCTTTTCACGGTTGAGATTCCATTCTCCCACTTGATCTATTGTCGGTTTGGCTAATAATTGTTCATCTATCCAATGTTGCACTGAAAGAATATTATCACTAGCGATCGCTTCTCCCACATCCAGTAAATCCAAATTATCTGCTATCACAATTACTGCATCTTTTTGGACATGGGGAATTAACCACTCCCATTCTGCTTCATCGAGATTTTGCTGTAATTTTTCGCGTAAATCCGACATAATTTCCCACTTTATTGATTATTAGTTTGATTTTACAATATCAGAAACCTATTTTTTGTGTGTAGTTAATTTTTTTTAACGAACCACAGAGACACAGAGGACACAGAGATGGAGAAGGAAGGGATATTTATATATTTTTTAAGACGTTATGGTTTCAACTAAATATTCAGGAGGTAGTGAATTAATAAACTGACTTTTGGATTTTGAGTAATTTTTAAAATCTTTGAGAAACCAGGAGATAAATAACTGTTTTTTTGCTCTAGTTAAAGCTACGTAAAATAGCCGCTTTTCTTCTTCTATTTTATTATCTCGCAAACTGAAGTAAGTCGGAAATTCTTCTTCACACATACCTGCAATAAACACGGTATCAAATTCTAATCCTTTTGATTGATGAATTGTGATGATTAAAACTTGATTATTTTCTTGGGAAATTTGATCTAAGTTTTTTGCTAATGCTGTATATTCTATAATATTTCTCAGCGCTGTATCAGGATGTAATTCTAAATTATCCTGTTCTTTGAAAATCTTGACTAACCTTTTGAGATTTTCTAATCTGTGTGATTCATGATTTTCATAGTAGTCATATAAACCAGAATCAATTAATATGTTACCTAATAAATCTGCTGGACGTAATTTTTGACTGGTATTTTTCCAACTTTGAATATCATCAGCTAAATTTTCAAATCCTTTTCCATAACGGTAAACTAATGCTTGACGATAATCAGCACGATGTTTAACTACAGGAATGAGAATTGCTAATAATTCTACAGTTGCACGGGTGTCATTAATAGCACTATGATTTGGAAATTGATTTAGTTTTAATTTAGTGGCTAAATTTTCTAAACTATAATTATCTGCTTGAATAAAACGTTTTGCTAAATCCCAGGTATCTCCCCATTGAAATTGCGGAGTTGATAAACCTAATTTTTGAGCATCAGCTATAATCATTTTAATGTCAAAGCCTAGATTATGTCCAACTAAAAAAGCATCTTGGATAAATTCTAGAAACTCTGTAAATACATCAATTGCATTTTTGCCATTTGCTGCTAAAAATTCATCACTATAACCGTGTATTTGTTTTGAATCTCCCACAGCAACAGTATCTTTTATATAATTGATAATTTAAACAGTTAACAACGAAACATCAGATATGTGATATTTATTTTTATCTTGAATATACATGAGCAGAGATTTAGCAACATATTCTGCTAACTTAATAGGTACAGCATTACCAATCATCTGTTCTAAATCTGTTTTTGAACCTGCAAAAATAAAATTATCAGGGAAAGTTTGAAGATAACTTCTTTCACGAGTAGTTAATGGACGCAAATCTGGTGTTAATGGTGCAACATCTCCGGGGTGTTGTTGATAAGTTTTAGGTATTGGTCTATTCACACCTCTAATAGTTGGACTTGGTTCATCAATACTAAAAATAGCTCTTCTTTGATAACTTCTAGGATGACGATAATAATATTCAATTCCTAAACTATTCCCTAAATAATCTCTAATAGTTGTCGGTTTTTTAGATAAATTAGCTTCTAGATAAGTCTTGAGATTATCATCTTGACCACCAAGTTCTCCTATACAGAAAAATCTCTTCCTCTTTTGTGGTACACCACATAAACTAGCATCTAATACCTTTTCGGTTAAACCATAACCAGCAGATTTAAGAATTTGCTTAAACTCTTGATATTTGTGAGATTTCCTAAACAATTCTACATTTTCTAAAACAAACCATTGACTAGAAACACTAGCTACTATTTCAGCAAATGTAATACTTAAATCACCTCTCCCTAAATCTTCATTCCGCTTACCAGCACTCGAAAAATCTTGACATGGTGGACCACCAATAATTACATCAGGTAAAAATTGTTTAAATATTGAATAATTATTATTTACCTGACTCAAATCATATTCAAAAATCGGATGATGAAAGTTTTGCTTATAAACATTTACGGCAGATTTCCAGTTTTCAAAAGCAGCGACAATCTCAAATCCACTATTTTGAAATCCTAGTGATAATCCACCACAACCGGAAAATACATCTATGACTTTTAAAGGAGAGGATTTCATGGGTGTATTCATTAAATTTCTTTTAGTCTATCATCAAAAATTTCTGGATTGCTGAAAATAATAGCATCAAATCTTCTTTCAGGACTTAAAAAGTTTTGTCCTCCTCCTAAAATGATATTTTTAATTTCTTCTTTGGTAATCCTGGGTTTAACCAAATTATCACAAGTCATATAAGGACGAGTATTAGAACCACTTAAAGCAAAGGCTTTATCATTCTTAGTGTTATAGGTTAATGTATCAATAACTAATTTATGATTTATCTTACCAACAAGAGCAAATTCATATAACATTTTTGCCAACCAGACCACAGAACGCATAGGTCTTTGGATAGTTTCTTCTGATTTAGCTAATCTTTTAGTGATATCAAAGAAAAGCCGGGTAAAACCAAAGTTACTCCAGACAAAAATATCTAAACAGTTTTGATAAAGCTTGGAAGTTTTACCTACCGTTTTCCATATTGGTTGCATGACCAATGGAGATTGAATTGCTATATTTTCACTTATTAAAGTATCTAAACTATCTACAATTTGAGGAATAAAAGGCAATACCTGACGGATACTTGACCAATCTTCAATTTGACTACATACCGGTTGAAGATAATTGAGTAATTTATCTCTTGAGTTTTCAAATTCATGAGCAATACTCAAAGCAAGATAGACAATAGTATCTGGTCTGGTAACAATTTCACAGCCGTATTGATGATCTGGTAACCGATAAGTGGAATTATCAGGTAATGCAGTTAATTTAATTTCTATACTTCGTAAACAAGCATTATCTCTACTAAGATCATGGGTTACTAAATCAACTCGCGGTAATTTACCAACAACTATTTTTCTATAAGGTACATAGTCAGGGCAAACGCACCTAAATTCTGTAATCCATGCCCAGCAAGGGTTTCAACCTTTAGTTACAAAAATTAACAATCGTCAAAACCTTTGTCCAGTAAGCATTCTAAAAATAAGATGCGCTTGCCCTGGGTACATAGTCACTTTCAAAGGAGAAGAATAAATGATCAGAAAGAGGAGTGATACCAAATATTTGAGAAATATCTATTTCTTGATGCTGAATTTTTAACTGCTTGTCCAAGGTTAAATAATTGAGTTTTAAACCTTTCTGATACATATAACAAGCTAAGGATGCAGGAAAAGAATTATTAAATTGATTCTTGCCCCAACTTTCTCTTTGAGAAAAATCTCTATTAGAATGATTTAATCCAAATAAACCTACTTGTAAATTTTCGGGTTGCATTAGGCTGAATTTGATAATTAACTTACATAAAAACGCACGCATTTATTATGTATACTGAAAACTCTTGTGGGGTAGGCATCTTGCCTGCCCTATAATAAATTCTTACCTACCCAAATCGTGCATGGCATTAATTGCGTCCGCACACATTTGAGTAACTCTTTCCAATTCCTCCTTCTTAGTAGAACTGGGAGCGTCAATTAATTGACCAATTCTAATAGTCAAAGGTACAGAACGAGGTAAAGAAGAACCCGGTTGTAAAATCTTCTCACTTCCCCATAAACACACAGGTAAAAAAGGAGCTTTGGCCTTGGCTGCGAGGAGGGCTGCACCTCTTTTGGGGTCATGAATGCGACCATCTGGGGTGCGTGTACCTTCTAAAAACACACCCACAGCCCAACCATTATCTAAATATTCTAAAGCGGAACGGATAGCATTGCGGTCAGCACTACCGCGACTTACAGGATACGCACCGTATAATTTAATGGCTTGTGATAAAACAGGAACTTTAAATAATTCTTCTTTAGCCATATAAGCAACTGGACGACGCACAGAAGTAGAAACTATCGGGGGGTCAAAGTAACTAGCATGATTGCTAACTATGATTACAGGTCCAGATTGGGGGACATTTTCCGCACCATAAATCTTGCCGCGAAAATATGTGTGCAGCAAAGGGCTAATTACCGACCACTTAAAGGCGTGATACAGTGCCAAACTAATTAAGGGTTCACGAGTTCTAGTCACGGAAGATAATATAAATAAAATAGAATCCAAAAGTCAGAATTCAGGAGTCAGAACTTATTTTAACCTCTAACTCCCAAATCTAACTGCTGATTTTGCCTACATCAGTTTCCTACCGTTAAAGCCTGTTGTCCTTGAGGTGAAGTAGCATAACCTAAAAATGCTTGCACTCCAGCACTAGCAGGGTCTTTATAGATATAATACAGTGAACGTTTATAGGGATAACTAGCCGCTTCTGGAGTCAAGCCTTCAATAGCCACGACTCGCACGGTTTGCTGATTAGCAACTTGAGCAAAAGTCGCATAGCCGATACCATCTTTTTTCAAAGCTTGAACTAAGGGAGTTGTGGCATCTTGGGGTAAGGTCGTAATATTGGGTGTAGTCCCAAAATTAGCTCCTTTTAAGACTAATTCTTTAAAAGTTTGATGTGTGCCACTAATTGCTGGACGATTAATGACGCGGATAGTTGCGGCTGAACCACCCACGGCTGACCAATTATTAATTTTTCCCTGAAATATATCTGCAATTTGACTACTGGTTAATCCTTGCTTAAAAGGATTTGCTGTACCGACCATCAAAGCGATCGCATCTTGTGTTACAGTAACAGCCTTTAATCCCTGACTTTGCTCCTGTGTTGTCAATGGTCTAGAAGCTGCCGCAACATCAACTTTACCAGCCAAGAGATCCTGAATTCCCTTATCCGTCCCATTCCCCACAGCTTCCACCTTCGTACCGGGAAACTGTTTCTCAAAGCCATTTTTGAGATTTTGGTTAATTGTCACCATACTCGTAGAACCGTCTATTTTGACAGTCGTACCACTAGCCACTGTCGTTGGTAGCGGGAAAGTCCCAGAGGTCGCACCAGCAGGAGAATTACTTTCTGGCTGCGTAGCTGTCGGATTTGGGGCAGGATTACGCATGAAAAACCACCAGTAACCACCACCGAAAAGCCCTAAAAATAGCAAAATAAAAACAATAGGAGGCGGTCCGCTTCTCTGACTCATAAATTCCTAATTATTCTGGTAGTTGTTTAGGTTTAGAATCCTGTAACCTTTGTAAGCGACGGGCAACTTCGTCGTCTAAAGTCATGTTTTCGATTTCAGCCTGGAGTTTTTCCGCTGGGTTTTCCGACAATTCGGCTAAAGCTTCTGTCTGCACATTCCGACGTTCAACCGCACTTTTAGCCTTTTCAAAATCACTTTTAGCCGAACCAATGTCAAATTCATTATTGACTTTAGCAATCATAGCCAGGGCTTCATTTACCTCTGACATATCCTTGATGTTCTGCATATCAGATTTGTAGGTTTCTAATTTTACGCGCTCCCGGTTGAGCCTATCCTTAGAAGCTTTGACCGAAGTTTCTGCTTGTTTAACCATTTCCTCCAGTTTGGGCAAAATTTGCTCTGTTTGAATTAGCTTACTCATGGCCATTCGCGCAGCTTCTTCATTACCACTACGTTGAGCAATCATAGCTTGTTGCTCTAGAGTTTTGGATTCTGTAATTTTTGCCTCATATTTGCGTTTAGCAGTCTTATATGCGCCCTCTTGAGCCGCAACTGCTCCCGCTAGTTTCTGAACGGCTTCTTGCATTGACTGAAGAGATTCTTCAGCAACTGCTACAGCCACTTTACCACCAGACTCTACAGGCATTCCCCATAACCAGTTCCAAGTCCCAACTATGGTTCGTCCTGCCCTTTCACCCATTATCCAGTAGACAGCTTTTTTCATAACCGAAAGTTATTTCAGTAAGGATGCTTATGGTAATATTTTTACCTTAAACTTGACATATATCCCAGTTGTATGTCAACTTTTTTCATCATTTTTGATTTACTTTAACAGTTTTGCGTAATTCCCCACCCTCAATGTACTCATAGCTTGCCTGGGAATGATAGCGCAGCGTGGCGTAAGCCATATTCCCAGTCTGATAGCAAAAGTTGTCTTTTGATGACTAAATAAGCACAATATTTTTTAAATTGTTGAGTTTACTTTAGTAAACTTTGGTTATAAAGTTCAAATCTCAGCCGTTTCGGATATCCCTACTTACTATCATCACTTAGATGATTTGTGCATAAGATTGGACAATCTACAGATTTGTTTCCCGACCAATCTGTGAAGATATTATCATCTTTGTAATGTCTGGGTGTTTGCAGCATCAATTCCCATACTTTGCCAGCATTCAACAAATTAAATTTCTCAGGATAATGTGTTTGTAATAGTGCTTGCACCATTGGCGCGTAATCTGAATTTATGCCGGGAAAAATGTGATGTTCAGTGTGATAAGAAAAGTTTAAATGTAAGAGATCAAATATTTTAGGAACTCGAATAGAGAGACTATTGATCAGCACATCATTTACACTTGTCATGGGACATAACATATGATTAGTATAGATATAAAATATCAACCCTGCATAGCCTATCCAAATGGGTAAAAAGTAGCTAAGAAGCAGTTTGATGGGATGGAATTCCAGGTAGGTTAAGATACTCGCATGAATGCCGACAATCATTAATAATTCTAGTGCTATTGCTCGTCGTTCTTTCCCACTAACTGTAAAAGCCACCACAGGATATTCGGCTTTACTATTATTGAATAATAAAACTGAGGTGAGATTACGAAATGCGTGAACTCCCCAAGCATGACCCATTCCTATAAATAATAAAATAGGATTTACCTCAGCCGAAGGCACAAAAGCATTCTGAATCCATTTACCCCAATTTTTAGGTTGACTGTCCAAATAATTGCGATCTGGATCTTGTAAAGAATTTGTTTTATTGTGATGTTCTCGATTGTGTATAGCCTTCCATAAAGTTGGTGGCATCCATAACATTGTAAGTCCCAATAAACTAATTACTTGTCTTAACCAGGGATTTTTAACCGTGCGGCTGTGCAGCAAATTGTGGGTGCTAAATAGGAGAACAATCACACTATTAGCCATCACTAATGCTAATGGCAAATACAGCCAAAGAAAATACCAATTCCAGTCATCAAGATGATTGGCGATTCCCCAACCCAGAATCATAATTGCTAGATTAATTAAAAGAATCCAGAGTTTATTGGTATCAGGGAGAAATGCCTCTGGTGGTAGTAAAGGACGCAGCTTTTTAGCATATTCTGCTTGGGTCATCCAAGTTTTTTGTGCAAGTGTATTCATGAATCTTTGTAGTTTTCTTTACAGGGTTATTAGTCCAAGTTTTGAGCAATTTTAAGTAGGGTTTGCTGAATAAGTACCCAAAGCGAACCTAGATGCAACACAGTGCTAAAAATGGTGGTTTGGGAGATTGGTTTCCAAATTCACCCCCTGATTTTCCATAGAAATGCAAGGATTTTGAGGCTCTAAATGCCATATCCTTGCACTTTTTTGTTGTCAAAATCCGCGAAACCCTTATTGAGAAGCGGTTCTAGCTTTACTCAGCAAGCCCTAAGTACAAGGTTGACTTTTTGGCGTTATCTTACTTTAATCCTGACAAATTAATGAAGTTCATCAAATAAATTTTGAGACAATAAAAATAGACATCATAGAAAGGTTATGTTGCCAATTTCATCTACATAATGACTTATTTAATTGTGAATTAATTTGTGCAATTACCTATTCAGGTAACTCCTCAGCATTACGAATGTTCTCTAAAATCAAGCCAGTTGCAGTCCGTTTAATCAAACCTGTTAAGACGTTCCCAGGACCAATTTCCACAACTTTCTCAATGCCATTTTCTGATAATTGCAAAGAAATTTCTCGCCAACGCACAGGACCTGTCATTTGTTGAGAAAGACGCTGTTTTAAAGTTTCCGCTGCTACCGCCGGAATTGGATCTAAATTAGACAAAACTGGGACGGTTGCTGACTGAAAAATTACTGAATCGAGAACTTGTTGAAATTCTGTTGCTGCTGCTTTCATTAAATGTGAATGAAATGCGCCCGAAACCTTTAAGGGAATAGCGCGTTTAGCTTTGACTTGTGACATGACAGCCTGTACAGCTTCGGGAGTTCCAGAAATAACAACTTGGGCAGGACTGTTATCATTTGCTAAAACTACATTAGGTGTTTCGCTAATAACTTTTTCTAATTCTTCTCGGTCAAAGTTCATTAGTGCGGCCATCATTCCCCCAGCAGCACTATCCATTAATTCTGCCCGTCGTTTTACCAAATGTAACCCAGCAGACCATTCAAACACACCAGCCACATAAAGGGCTATATACTCGCCTAAACTATGACCTGCAACTAGGTCTGGTTGCTGTCCTTTTTCCCGCAAAATATCAGCAATAATACTTTCGATTACATATAAACTAGGTTGGGTATAAAGTGTCCGTGATAAGGTTTCAATATCACTTTGGCAGATATCTGTGACAGACCAGCCCAAAATTTCCTCAGCTTGAATAAATTTTTCTTTGGCAGATGGTAGATTTAACAAGTCTATTCCCATTCCCAGCGATTGAGAACCTTGTCCGGGAAACACCCATGCAGTTTTAGTCATTTGTTCTTTGTCAGTTGTTAGTTGTCAGTAGAGGCGAAGCATTTGGAAGATAAATTATCGGTCATTGCCAAAAATAGTTCTCCAAATGCTTCGCCCGTACAGTTGTCAGTTGTTCGTTGTTATTAATTTTCTGATTTTTAATTTTTAATTCTCAATTTTGAATTGTTTATCTTCCCCATTTAAAAATGGCTGCACCCCAGGAAAGACCGGCACCAAAACCAGATGCAGCAATAATATCATTGGGTTTGATTTTCCCGGCTCGCACTGCTTCATCTAACGCCAGAGGGATAGATGCGGCGGAGGTGTTACCATAGTCGGATACATTACTGATCACTTTATGTTCGGGAATCTCTAAGCGTTCAGCAACGGAATTGATAATTCTTTGATTTGCTTGATGTAATACTAGCCAATCTATATTTTCAACTTTGAGATTAGCTGCAAACAGGGCTTTGTCTATTACTTCTGGGACTTTTTGCACAGCGAAGCGGTAGACTTCTTTGCCGTTCATGGTAATGGGGTGATATTTGCCTGTAGATACATGAATATCTGGTGTCAGTTCTGTGGTAGAGGCGTTATAGGACAGGTTAAGACAATTGTTTTGAGAACCATCGCTTTTGAGGCAAAATCCTAATAGGCGATCGCTCTTATTAGCCTGTAATACCACTGCCCCAGCCCCATCACCAAATAACACACAACTGCGTCTATCTTGCCAATCTACCCACCGAGAGAGGATATCAGCCCCAATTAAGAGTACATTTTGATAAACACCTGTTCTGATGTATTGTGCGGCTGTAACTAAACCAAAGACAAAACCAGAACAAGCGGCGGTTAAGTCAAAGGCGACTGCTTTGGTAGCACCTAATTCACCTTGAACACGGCAAGCAGTGCCAAATAGGTCATCAGGGGTGGATGTGGCCAATAAAATTAAATCTATGTCTGCTGCTGTGATCCCGGCGGCAGCAATGGCCTGTTGACTAGCCGCAGTGGCCAATGATGCCAGTGAGTCAGGGGGCAACGCTAACCGTCTTTGACGAATTCCTGTTCTTGAGGCAATCCACTCATCTGATGTTTCTACCAGTTGAGTTAACTCTTGGTTGTGTAAACAAGTTGCTGGGACTGCTGAACCACTGCCTGTAATTGCTATACCACCGTTAAAAAAATTTTGCACTTCTTTTTTTCCTCAATTGTCAATTGTCATTTGTAAATTGTCAGTTGTCTTGTTTGTAAGCATTAATAACGAGTACCAATGACAATCCCAATTTTAGATTTGAGATCAAAAACAGTAGATTTATAAAAGTAATTATGAATCTAAAATCCGCAATCTAAAACTGGATGACAAGTGACAAATGGCTGTTAGCGGAATATCTCTACTTTTGAGAAGTAATAGTTAACTACTTTCATTTTGGAGAATTTGATATTGGGATTGGAGTCTTTCTAACACCTGATTATCTACGGCTTCTTTAGCCATGCGAATGGCACTAAAAATAGATGGTGCTTGGGAACTGCCATGACCAATAAAACAAATACCGCTGACACCCAAAAGCAAAGCGCCTCCATGTTCAGCGTGATCCATGCGCTGTTTAACGCGTTTTAAGTTGGGTTTTAAAATCGCTGTACCGATTTGACCGTGTATCCCTTGGGGTAATTCTTCTCGGAGAATTTGCAGAATTACTCCGCCAACTGCTTCGGCAAATTTTAATAAAATATTACCCACAAAGCCGTCGCAAACAATCACATCAAATTCACCGGACAATACATCACGCCCTTCAGCATTACCAGTGAAATTAATTTGAGTATTTTCCCGTAACAATTGGTGGGCGCGAAGAACTACTTCGTTACCTTTAGTATCTTCTTCGCCAATATTCAATAAACCTATTTTGGGATTTTCTGTTCCCAAAACATACTGACTGTAAATTGAACCCATGACTGCAAACTGCTCTAAAAACTTAGGGCGACAGTCTACATTAGCACCGACATCCAGGATCATTACTGGCTTGCCTGCTTTGATGGTGGGGAATACTGTGCCAATTGCTGGGCGGTCAATTCCCGGTAATCTTCCTAAGCGTAGCAAAGCTGAGGCCATGGCTGCCCCAGAGTGTCCAGCAGAAAATACAGCATCTGCTTGTTGATTTTTAACTAAATCCATCGCTATGTTGATGGAAGATTTCCGCTTGCGTCTAACTGCGTTGAGAGGATCTTCATCCATAGCGATCGTTTCCTCGGCAGGAACAATCTCCAAATCCGCCATAGTTGTCTTTGGCGGCATTACAGCCTCGATTTGTTGGGGATCTCCAACCAGTAATATTTTTACACCCAATTCCTCTCGCGCCCGCAGTGCGCCGGCGACGATTTCAGCGGGTGCATGATCTCCCCCCATTGCGTCAATTGCGATCCTTACACCAGTCGATCCCATTGCTCAGAGCTTATAGAAACCTTACAAATTTTATCAGATTGCAATACTTAAAAATTCAGAATTCTCAAAAAAGCATAAGAAAATCTATTTTTTCTGCAACTAAAAGAATTCAGGAGCTTGCATTAATTGAAATATAACGATACCTAATTAAGCATATAGGTATTTTGAATAGGACTGACAACGGTAAGGTTAAAGCTTTTTTATGCTCTTTTACCGTTCACCGGAAAATATGTGAATGAACTACCCCTTGCTAATTACTATAAAGGCGTTTTCTAGATGATAATAGACTGAAATTATAGCAGACCAAACAACAAAAATGAGATTTACAGTCCCCAGTAACTACAATTTTTTAGGCAGATTTTACCGACTGGCAAGCATCAGCGTTCTTGCAAATATGATGGTTCCTTTGGCTGGTTTGGTAGATATTGCTTTTTTAGGGCATTTAACGGATATTCGACATTTAGCAGGAGTAATTTTAGCCACTATTCTGTTTGATTATCTTTATCGAGTCTTAAAATTCATGCGTTCTAGCACTAATGCTATTACTGCTCAAGCTGTTGGTCAAAATGATGATAAAGCCGTAATTTTAGCTGGTTTACGGAGTGGTTTAATTGCTTTACTAGTGGGGTTAATTATTGTTTTATTGCAATATCCTTTACAAAAAATTGGTTTTTTCATTTTGAGTGGTTCTTCAGATATTGAATCTGCTGGAGTTGATTATTTTTATGCGCGAATTTGGGGCGCACCTGCTGTCCTCCTCAATTTTGTTTTATTTGGTTGGTTTTTAGGTAGAGAAATGAATTGGGTGATGCTATTAATGTCAATTGTCGGTAATGGTTCTAATGTATTGTTAGATTATTTGATGATTTCTAAATGGGGTTGGGCAAGTGTAGGGGCAGGTTTAGCAACAGCATTAAGCCAGTATTTAGCTTTAATCGTGGGTTTAATATGGATGTTTTTTACTATTCCTTGGCAAGCTGTACCAGCAGCCATTCAAGAATTATTTGATTGGGTAGCTTTAAAGGAAACTTTTGCGTTAAAAGGTAATATTTTGATTCGGTTTTTAGTATTAGTTTCTGTCTATTCTATTTTTACTAATTTAAGTGCAACCATGGGAACAACTGTTTTAGCGCAAAATGGTTTATTACTCCAAATTGCTCTTTTGAGTCAGTTTACAATTCAAGGGGTAGGAGTAACAATGCAAACCCTGACAGCGAATTTTAAAAGCAAAGACAATACTCAACAGATCATCCCTTTATTAATAGTTTCTTTAGTGACTAGTGTGGTGATTGCATTAGGTTTTGCCGGGACATCTATTTTCTTCCCTGATCAGGTATTTGGATTATTAACTAATCACACAGAAGTGAATCAAGAGATTAATCAATATACCATTTGGTTACTGCCTATTTTAGTAATTACTGCCATTACTCTTATGCTAGAAGGTTACTTTATTGGTTTAAAGGAAGTTGCAACTTTACGTAATGCGGTATTATTATCTTTTGTAGTGGGTTTTATCCCCTTACTAATTGCAGCTTGGTATTTTCATAATAATCATTTATTGTGGTCTACTTTATTGTCTTACATGACAAGTAATATGATTTTATTAGGTATCTCTGTACCTGGAACATTGAAAGATAAAAGTTTAGAAAATCAGCCATTAATTTCTATTTGATAGTCCAGAGTTCCTCGTTCCCAGTCTCCAGACTGGGAATTCTCTCCTAGAGGTTCTACCTCGTATTTTCGAGACCGAGCCTCTGGGTCTGCATTCCTACGCGGAGTATGGGAATGAACCAAAATCGAGAATCTGGAAAAAATCCTATAAATTTCTGGGAATATGTGTATCTAACCAAGTAACTAAATCAGATATTCCTGCAAAGTCTAAAAACTCTTCTCCTAATATTTCTAATTGTTCAGTAGGTAATAAACGAATCCGTTCAATGATGGATAAATCCATTTCCCCAAACCGCCGATTTAATTGACGATTCAGAAAACGAAAAGCTTCTTTCTGTTCACCCTTTTGCAAAATATCCTGGTAAATTACAGATTCTTCCATAATATCCTCGCTCAATAATTGACGAATTAGATTTTTCTCGAATCGCAAACCTGCTAAAATCTCAAAAAATCGAGAATCTGGAAAAAACCTTATAAACTTCTGGGGAGGTGTGTATCTAACCAATTAACTAGATCAGATATTCCTGAAAAATCTAAAAACTCTTCTCCCAATATTTCTAATTGTTCAGTAGGTAATAAACGAATCCGTTCAATGATGGATAAATCCATTTCCCCAAACCGCCGATTTAATTGACGATTCAGGAAACGAAAAGCTTCTTTTTGTTCTCCTTTCTGTTCACCCTTTTGCAAAATATCCTGGTAAATTACAGATTCTTGCATAATATCCTCACTCAATAATTGACGAATTAGATTTTTCTCGAATCGTAAACCTGCTAAAATTTAATTCGGTTTTTAAGACTTTGATCTTTTCGACTTCTTCAGGTAATAACCAGTTGGCAAAATCAAGGGGATATTTTTCCGCTAGGATTTTACAGACATTATCAAAACTCACAATTCACACCCTGACTCACAATTTTTTAATTTATGGTAAGGGCGGGAAAACCCCGCCCTGTTGAGATGAAATTAAACTAACTTAAAACCCAGCTAACCAGTGTTCTCACACCAAAACCAGTTGCCCCAGCACCATTGTAGCCATGTTCCTTATCAGCCCAAACTGGTCCGGCAATATCTAAATGCGCCCAAGGAGTATCCTTGACAAACTGCTTGAGAAATAAAGCCGCAGTAATTGAACCGCCATAACGAGGTCCGGTATTTTTCATGTCAGCAATACCCGATTTTAACCCGTCAAAATATTTATCTTCCATCGGCATCCGCCAAATTTTCTCACCAGCACTATCAGCGGCTGTTTGCAGTTGGGAAGCTACCGCATCATCTGGTGTAAATAAACCAGCGATATCTTCACCCAAAGCTACCACACAAGCACCTGTGAGAGTAGCTAAATCAACGATCGCATCCACACCCAATTTATCAGCATAAACCAAGGCATCAGCCAAGGTTAATCGCCCTTCAGCATCGGTGTTGTTAACTTCGATGGTTTTGCCATTTGATGCGGTTAAGATGTCTCCAGGGTGCATAGCCTTACCGCTAATCATGTTTTCGGTGACGGCGGAGATAAAGTGAACTTCTACATCTGGTTTTAACTGCCCAATGGCTTTAGCAGCGCCTAAAGTTGCGGCTGCACCACCCATATCCATTTTCATGGTTTCAATGCCGCTACCAGCCCCTTTAATGTTCAAACCACCGGAATCAAAAGTTACACCTTTCCCGATAATTGCCAGTTTCCGTCTCGGTGTGGTGGCTGGTTTGTAGATAAGGTGAATGAATTTTGGTGGTAAATCAGAAGCTTGGGCAACTCCCAAAAATGCTCCCATACCTAGTTTTTCACATTCTTCCTGTTCGAGAATTTCCAGTTCTAACCCGTGTTCGTGAGCGATCGCTTGGGCAGTTTCTGCCATAGTAATAGATGTAACCGCGTTAGCTGGGGCTGCTACTAACTGTCTCGCCAAAATCACACCAGAAACAATTTGATTAGCACGGGCAATAGCAGCTTCTTGTCCTGCTAAACCAAGTAAATCAATAGTTTCGATCTGGGGATTTTTATCTTCTGGTTCAGATTTAAAGCGAATATCTTGGTAAAGTGCTAATTCTATGCCTTCAGTCAATGCCTGGGCTGTGGCGGCTGGATCATTGTTCCACAGTGGTAAACTGATTCCCAGGGTTTTGGTTTTTTGCTTTTTGGCGGTTCGGGCTACAGTAGCCGCAACCCGGCGTAAATTTTCTAATTTCAGCGCGTCTGGTTTCCCTAAACCCACCAAAATCAGCTTCCGCACGGCATAAGTCGCACCTAAGCGAATGACGATGATGCTATTTGCCTTACCTGTAAATTCTTCTTCGGCAATAACTTCTTGGACAATTCCCGCACATTTATCATTTAAGCTGGCAAGATCACCAGTTAACTCTACTGCGTCTTCAAATAAGCCAATGGCTAAAGTATCACCAGTCCAATCTAATAATGCTGTATTTGTAGGTTGAATCGTCATTTTTGTAAGTTCTGTTGATCTTCCGTCATGTACCAGTATTGCTCAAATTTTCTGAATCATGGGCGTTTGACGCAACGTCTTGACAATCTGGTAGAATTAGAAACAGTTTACAAAGTTTTATCTGTTTTTTAGAAATCTGCTGCTTGTAAAAATTATTAATATGTCTAAAGATACAAATCAACCCCAACTACCACCAACTAGTGCCATTGAGAGTGTAACTAATGTTGCATTTGAAAATTGGTTTGAATATCCAGTTAGGGCGCAACCTCACCACACGGACTATGCAGGTATTGTTTGGCATGGCACCTATTTGACCTGGATGGAAGAAGCACGGGTAGAATGTTTGCGTTCTATTGGCATTGAATTTGCTGATTTAGTGGCGTTAGGTTGTGATTTGCCTGTGGTGGAGTTATCAATCCGTTATCATCGATCAGTGCAGTTAGGGATGTCAGTCTTAGTAAAAACACGGATGGCTGAGGTGACTGGAGTGCGAATGAACTGGCACTATACCCTTGTTTCTCCTGATGGTCAGGATTTATACATTACTGCTCAGGTGACGTTAGTGGCTTTAGATCGGGAAAAGGGGAAAATTATGCGGCAGTTACCACCCGCGTTTCAAGATGCTTTAGCGAAGATTTCTGGATCTCGGAAGATTGGGTAATTATTAAAAATGAAAAATTAGATTTTTTAGGGCAATATCCAGGTTGAAATTGCCCAAGATTATCTACTTTTGTCTATCTAACCAAGTGACTAAATCAGACATTTCAGAAAAGTCTAAAAACTCTTCTCCTAATATTTCTAATTGTTCAGTGGATAATAAGCGCATCTTTTCAATTATTGGTAAAGATATTTCACCAAACCGCCGATTTAATTGACGATTCAAGAAACGAAAAGCTTCTTTTTGTTCTCCTTTTATTTCTCCCTTTTGCAAAATATCCTGATAAATTACAGATTCTTGCATAATATCCTCGCTCAATAATTGACGAATTAGATTTTTCTCGAATCGCAAACCTGCTAAAATCTCTTTTTACAAACATTATCAAAACTCACAATTTACACCCTTTGGGTAATGGTTACAATTCTGACTATCACCCAAGGATGATTTTGGGTAACAACTGGTTTTATCATGGTGAATGTCTCCTTATTTTAGGAAGCCGGAAGTCAGCAGGAAGCCTCGGAAACTCATTTGCTGGCTTCTGACAATATTTGTAGTTTTGTTGATGGGTTTCCATAGCCTCTATCATAATAATTGTCACTTTTTCACTGGCGTTTGGGAGAAAGTTTGAGCAAATTGGCTGATTTGCTGCCAAATATCTTGGGGAGTAATACCGAAACCAAAGTATAATAACATGACAAAAGCGGCAGAGATCATGGCCGTTTTAATCGTGGTTTTAATTAGTTTCCAGAGAATGATAAAAACTATCCAAGCTACTAATAAGGTAATAATCATAAAATTAGGAAATAGGGAGTTGATACTGAGTTTTTTCCCAAATTAAACAGTAAAATCAGGATAATAAACTATTCTGGGGAAAAATTGCAACCTTCCTGGGCTAGATGCTTCTAATATATTGGTAAAGTGTAACTTTTACGCCAAGCTGTACTAGCTAGAAGCATGAACTACGAAATAGCTATTTTTTTAGTTATACATCGCTACTTTAATTACTTTCCGTGCCTTCATATCCATGAATACCTGTTCTAAATCCTGTAAAGATCGGTGTTCACTAATAAGTAAGTCAAAAGGAATTGTACCACTAGCGATGAGCGATAAGGCTGCTTTCACATATTCTGGTGTATTGTGAAATACGCCTTTGAGAGTAAGTTCACTATAGTGCAATTGTTCGGTATTGACAGAAATTGTGGTATCTCTTGGACAACCACCAAATAAATTGATAGTTGCACCAGGACGACCGCAAGCGATCGCCGTTTCCCAAACACTCGGTACACCAGTAGCTTCTATAACCACATCTGCACCCCAACCAGCGGTTAATTCCCTAACTGTGTTGGCAATATCCGTAACTTGATGATAATTAAAAGTCTTTGCTGCACCGAACTTTTCACCAATTTCTAACCGTTGATTATTCCCACCCCACAATATCACCTCAGTATATTTCGCTAATACTGCCACAAACATCAAGCCAATTGCGCCATCACCCAAAACCACTACTTTATCATGGGGTTTGACACCAGAACGGCTGATACCATGTAATACACAAGCCAGCGGTTCAGTCATCGCCGCTAATACTAAGGGCAAATGCTTAGGAACTAGTAATAAATTATGCTCAACTATAGGAGCAGAAATTTTCAGATATTCCGCAAATGTCCCATTATTCCAAGTTAAATGGGGACATAAAGAATATTCTTGGCGTTGACAAAATAAACATTTCATGCAGGGAGCAGAATTATTTGCTACCACGCGATCGCCTACCCGCCAATTCGTCACCCCAGCGCCGACAGCGACAATCCGTCCCGCACCTTCATGACCAAACAGTGTCGGCGGTGTCAACATTTTAGCATGGCCACCACGTCGCCATACCTTCAAATCTGTCCCACAAGTAGTGGCTGCTTCCACCTGAATCACCACCTCGCCGGCTTCGGGAGTCGGGTCAGGAACTTGTTCTAGGCGTAAATCCTCTTGTCCGTAGAGTAGTGCTGCTAACAAAATTTTTCACCCATAAAAAAGAAGTATGACTTAAACCACGCTATCAAAATCTATTAAATACGCTTTTATACCATACTTAATGACATCGGCATATATTTTGTATTTAAAATTAGCAATTCCTGCTTTTACCTAAATTTATGCTGATGAGTTTTCTATTCCCCATGTTCAAAAATTCAAGAACTCAAAGCCGTTTGGGGTAAAACTTCTTGATTACGGGTTTCCAACTTAGATAGTAGATTAGATCCACTACTTGTATTTAAAACTGGTACTTCTTGTCTACAGGAAAGACAAAACCAATAAACCTCATGATGACGGACATGACGCAGAACCGAACCACCACAGCAGGGGCAGGTGTTAACTATGATACTCATACAATGTCCTCCTTTAAAAAAATTAAACCCTGGCAATGTTATGATTGATCTCGACATCACCATTAAACAATTGAAAATTCTAAATTTATGGTTTATTTAGTAACATTCATTTTTTATAGTTTTTTATTCCCCCATTCGCAATTCTCAGATTTAGAGAAATTGGTGGTAAAAACCTATGAATAAATGCTAAATTAACCAGCTTTATGGGGTATTTATCCAAGCTGATTCTTTGATCAAAACAATGAAAACCTGTGAGAACATTATCAAACTATAAACTAGTATAGTCCTTATTCATCTATCTTAGGGATCATAAATATATAATTTTCATGAGACAATCACTTTACCATTATTTTGCAGTCGTTTTAATAATTAACTCATGAAAATTGCTACTTGGAATGTGAATTCTGTGCGGACACGTTTAGAACAGGTTATCAATTGGTTAACAGAAAATCCGGTTGATGTTTTGTGTTTACAAGAAACCAAAGTCATAGACAAGGACTTTCCTAATCTTGCGTTTGAAAATTTAGGCTATTATCCGTATATTTCCGGGCAAAAATCTTATAATGGTGTGGCTTTAATTAGTCGTCAACCTTTGACAGATGTAAATGTGGGTTTTGGTGCTATTTTGCCAGAAATAGCATCAGCATGGGATGAACAAAAACGGGTAATTTCTGGTATAATTGAAGGAGTAAGAATTGTTAATCTTTATGTTCCCAATGGTTCAGCTATCGGTAGCGACAAGTATGAATATAAGTTAGGCTGGTTAAAAATTCTCAAGGAATATTTACAGACTTTACTATTATCAAATCCTGCTATTTCTATGTGTGGTGATTTTAATATTGCCTTAGAAGATATAGATATTAATGATAAGGTAAAGATAGATAATCACATTATGGCATCTGAATTAGAACGTCAAGCGTTACGAGATGTTCTCAGTTTAGGTTTTGGAGATGCTTTTCGTAAATTTAACAACGCAGGAGAAAATTATAGTTGGTGGGATTATCGGACTGCTGCTTTTAAGCGTAATTTAGGTTGGCGAATAGATCATCATTATCTTACACCAACTTTGTATGAACGCGCCCAAAGTTGCACTATTGATATTGAACCCCGGAAGTTAGTTCAACCTAGTGATCATACACCAGTAATTCTGGAATTTTAACAGATTTTAGATTTCAGATCCCCGACTTCTCAAAGAAGTCGGGGATCTAGTTTTTCTTGTTTTTCAATTATCTCCCTAACAATAAACCTCTAAAGAAATAAATCATATTTGTGAATATCTGTTCTATCCATAATATAGACTGATCTAACCATTCCAGAATTTGTTCTAATGGGTGTTTTTCATAACCTAATGATGTGGCAGAAATATCAATCCAGTCAGGCTTAAAATTAAATCCTTGGCTGGTTTGACTATCTATTTCTGGAAATTCCTCATTTTTGGGTTCGGTTGCTTGCTGACCTATTTTGCGGTGAATCTCAGGGAATTCTCTTTTTGCTTGAGGTTGCTGTACTGATTCCTCAAGTTTGGTATTTGTTTCACCAAATAAATCATTCCATGTCAACCAATTATCTCCTAAAGAATCACGAGAATCTAACTGATTATTTGATGATAAAACCTTTTTAAAATCAGATTTATTTTGGAATTTTTCTGGAGAAGAATTTGAGTCAAGTTGATAATTATTTCTACCTCCAAAAAAGTAATTTATCGCGGCTGCTATTAAATCAGAAATTTGTAGTTGCGGAGATTTTAAATCATCGTGATTAACTGCTAATCCATTAACCTGATTTTGGAAATGATTGACAATTTCCTGGCTATGTTTTTGGACAGGAACTAAAGTCGTAGTTTCTAAATTAGCAATTAATTGATCGAGAAATCCAAAAAGTTTAATGGGATTTAATAGAGATTTTCGTGCTATGATAGAATCTTCGTCAGTTAGCTTATTCAGCAGATGATCAATTTTGGGCAATAATTCTTTTTGCTGGTAAGCAATTAATTGTAAAGAATACCGATATTCGCTAATTTCGCTATTAATTCTATCGGCTAATTTGACGTTTTGCTGCGGTGTGAAAACATCGAAAATCCGATTATCAGCACTGACTAAGACCAAGTTTCGGGTTTGTAATTCTATAGCAATTCCCTGTACCGTGGGTATATGCTGTTGGAGAGTATTTTCTGAAGTTGGAAAATTCGGCTTGGGAAAAATTTTCTCCCACAAAGATCCTAAAAATGTGAAGGGATTTGTTTTTGGGGAAGTTGGTAAATCAGCATCTCCAGGAGGAAGATTTTTGACAACATCTAATATAATTTGAATTGGTGCGTCACTAGAGGGGGGATTTGATGAATGTAATTGTTTTGCTGTTCCATTTTGTTGCCATAATTGGTAAAGTGGATAAAGTAGAGAACCTACACCCAACCCAGTAGCAACTTGCAAATTTTTGACGGTGTTTTCCCATTTTTGTGTCAACCGTCGAGAATGCTGGTAGACAAAGTTAAAGAGTTTGCTTTGATAGCGGTTTGAAGAATCGGAAGACATGGTAGGTAATTATGTGTAAGTTGTAGGGTGAGGTTATGAAACTCCCAGCAAGTTGTAAATTTTCGTCAGTGTCAATTATTTATATTATTTTATTGGCAATATGAATCTTCCTGTATCCTCATTAAATACCAAATCTATATCCACAGCAATTGAAAATTTGCGTTCTTGTTGTCAAGTTGATATCCAGTCCACCTGGAGATATCAGGAAACTGACGAGGTAGTTACTGATTTTATCCCATTTAGTTTAACTGATTGGCAACCTGTTGAGCTAAATGAAAAAGATCATATTTTCTGGAAAGGGGGAAAACAGGTATTATGGTTAGGACAAAAATTTTCTGTTCCTGAGAATTTACACAACTTTCCCTTAACGGGTTTGTCTTTGCGCGTGGCTTTGGTATGGTGGGCAGATTTAGCGGAAGTATATGTTAATGGTAAGTTAGTATTGACGGGAGATTTGTTTGATTCTTCACCGCGAGTATTACTCAGTTCTAGTGTAACTCCTGGGGAAGAGTTTACCATAGCTTTGCGGTTGGTGAGTCCGGGACATTGTGATGGGGCGTTGATGCGATCGCTTGCAATTTATGAATCAACAGATTACAATCATCCTGATGCTGGTTTTATTGCTGATGAATTAGCAGTTACGGAAATTCTTATCCAAAACTTCGCACCAGAAAAAATTCCAAATTTAGCTGGGGAAGTTGAGAAAGTTACAAATCTTAAAGACGCAGAAAATCAAGATTGGAAAACATATTTGGTGAATTTGCGAGAAACCTATGTGGGTTTATCCGAATTTATCAACGCCCAAAAATATAAAATCAATTTATTAGGTCATGCCCATTTAGATTTAGCATGGTTATGGCCTGTAGCAGAAACTTGGAAAGCAGCACAAAATACTTTTGAGTCAGTTTTACAACTCCAAAAAGATTTTTCTGAATTGATTTTCTGTCATACCACACCGGCGTTGTATGCTTGGGTAGAAGAAAATCGTCCCGACTTGTTTAGAGAAATTCAAAACCAAGTTAAAGCCGGAAAATGGGAAGTTTTGGGAGGTTTTTGGGTAGAACCGGATTTAAATTTAATTGCTGGTGAGTCTATAGTTCGTCAGTTATTATATGGACAAAGGTATTTTTTGCAGAAGTTCGGAAAAACATCTTCTGTAGTTTGGGTTCCCGATACCTTTGGTTTTTGTGCGACATTACCCCAATTTTTAGCAAATGCGGGAATTGAATTCTTTGTGACGCAAAAACTCCGCTGGAATGATACAACTAAATTTGATTATGACTTATTTTGGTGGCGATCGCTCGATGGTAGTCAAACATTAAGTTTCATGTCCGCACCTATCGGCGAAACCATCGAACCTGTAAAAATGGCCAAGTACGCTTGTGAGTGGAAAACTCAAACAGGTTTACAAGATTCCCTTTGGCTTCCTGGTGTTGGTGATCATGGTGGTGGTCCAACCCGTGATATGCTGGAGACTGGAAGACGTTGGGAACATTCCCCAATTTTCCCCAAGTTAGAATTTACAACTGCGGAAAAATATCTTCAATTCATAAAATCTGAAAATCAAAATTTACCAGTTTGGGAAAACGAACTTTATTTAGAATTCCACCGCGGATGTTATACTACCCACGCAGACCAAAAACGTTGGAATCGCAAATCTGAACATCTATTATATAGTGCTGAGTTATTCGCAACTTTAGCAAATATCCTTTGTGGTGCGAAATTTCCGAAAACGGAAATAGAAACCGCGTGGAAAAAAGTTTTATTTAACCAGTTTCACGATATTTTACCTGGTTCTTCCATTACCCAAGTTTATGAAGACGCTTTACCGGAATGGGAAGCAGTGGAAAAAATGGGAACGAAAATACTAGAGGAGTCGTTAATAGGAATCACTTCCAAAATCAATATACCACAACCTCCCAATTCTGAAAGTATTCCCATCATAATTTTTAACTCTCTCAACTGGGAACGTGCGGAAGTTGTGACAGTTGACTTATCAAAAATCATCACCCCAAATTATCCAACCTGGAAAGTTGCTGATATTGAAGGAAAAGAAATTTTATCCCAAAACTGCGAAAATTCAACTTTATTATTTTTCGCAACTATCCCCTCTATAGGTTACAGCATTTTCTGGATTTCTCCCTCTTCCCCCCAGCCGAAAATATTCCCCAAAAACTGGATATTAGAAAACGAATATCTGCAAATTCAAGTTAACCCCGAAACCGGAGATCTAACCAGCGTCTTTGATAAAATTAAACAAAGGGAAATTTTAACCGGTGCGGGAAATCAACTTCAAGCTTTTACCGACAGCGGCCAATATTGGGATGCTTGGAATATAGATCCCAATTATAACACAAAACCCCTCCCTCCAACCGAATTAAAATCAATTCAATGGCAAGAATATGGAGAAATTCACCAACGGTTGCGAGTAGTGCGTCAACTGGGAAAATCGGAATTTTGTCAAGATTACATTTTGGAACTTGGTTCACCAATTTTGAAAATAACTAATACTGTAAATTGGCAAGAAAATCAGGTATTAGTAAAAACAGCCTTTCCTCTCAATCTCCAAGCCGAATTTGCCACTTACGAAATCCCCTGCGGTGCTATTCGTCGTCCCACAAACCCCCAAACCCCCGCCCAAAAGGCAAAATGGGAAGTCCCCGCTTTACATTGGGCAGATTTAACCACAGATACAGAAGTCGGAAAATACGGAGTTAGTCTCCTCAATGATTGTAAATATGGTTACGATGCCCAACCTAGCCAACTGCGTCTGACTTTGCTAAGAAGTTCCCATTGGCCAGACTCCCAAGCTGATAGAGGAATACACGAATTTACCTATAGCTTATACCCTCATTTGGGCAGTTGGGAAGAAGCAGAAACTGTAAAACGTGGTTATGAGTTAAACGTGCCTTTTGAAGTATTAGTAAATCCAGATAATTATCAATGTAATTCAGATGGTTGTCAAAGTCAAAGTTTTCTATATTTATCAGCAGATAATTTGATTTTAATGGCACTTAAACCCAGTGAAGATGATTCGGATAAATTCATTCTTCGCTTTTATGAATGTCATGGAAAAACAGCGAATTTATCTTTACAAAGTGAGGTTTTAAGTTTAGGAGAACCAGTTGATTTATTAGAGAATTGTATTAAACCAGAGGAAAATATTCAACCTTGGAAAATTGTGACATTTCAAGCCACATTAATTAATTGTTCTCAGGATTTAGCTAAAGATAAATGTTTACCATTTTCTTTGTAAATAATTACTGTAAAGGTGCGAATTTTCATAAGTTTTATTGCTGAATTTCCTCCTTTTCTGTATTGACAAATACTGATGCAATCTAATAAAATAGAAAGGGCTAATCTTTTTCAAAAATAACTTATGGGAATTGAAGAATTATTGCTACCATTTCGAGAACAAATATTAAAAATTGCCACTAAGTATGGTGCTTATAATCTGCGAGTTTTTGGTTCTGTTGCTAGAGGTGAAGCAACACCAGATAGTGATATAGATTTTTTAGTAGAACTTAAACCACAAAGTAGTTTATTTGATTATATTGGTTTAATGCAAGATTTAGCAGCATTGCTAGGACGAAAAGTGGATATTGCTGAACCTGGTAATTTACATGAATTAATTAGAGATAAAGTATTAAGTGAGGCTGTACCTTTATGAAAGATGAGAGTTGAGACTAAAAACAGCTATAATAAATTAACCATAGGTATCTAAAAATGACAACTATATCTATAGAATTACCAGAAAGTGTTTTTTCTAGCTTGGGAAAAGAACCGGATGAATTAGCTAGAGAAATGAAAATAGCTGCTGCTGTTAAATGGTATGAATTGGGAGAAATATCTCAAGGTAAAGCGGCAGAAATAGCAGGTTTAAATAGAATTGAATTTATGGATGTTCTCATTCGTTATAAGGTTTCTCCATTTCAATATACTGCGGAAGAATTAGCTGAGGAAATTGCTTCTTTAGATGAATAGACATGAATAAAATAGTTATTAATACATCACCGTTAATTGTGCTATTTAAAAGCCAGCTTACCTATTTACTACCACAGTTATTTACAGAAATTATTGTTCCTACTGGTGTATGGAGTGAAATTGTCAAAGCTGGTAAAATAGATATAGCATCTCAAGAATTACCTAATGCTAATTGGGCAAAACCAGTTACTATTTCGGAAATTTCTGCTTTAATTGTACCTTGGGGTATAGATTTGGGAGAATCAGAAGTTTTGACATTTGCTTTAGAAAATAGTGGTTATCGCGCAGTTATTGATGATGCTGCTGCTAGAAAAGTGGCGAAAAGTTTAAATATTCCATTTATGGGAACTTTGGGAATATTGATTTTAGCGAAGAAACAGGGATTAATAACTTCTATTGATGAACCAATTCAATCTTTTAAAAAAGCTGGTTTATGGTTATCTAATGATTTAATTCAGGTTCTTAAAGAACAGGTTAATGAATAAATCATGAGATAGTAAGGTAGGAGTTTAGCATTGTTAAACCCTCAACTTTCATTTATAAATTATCATTGTTGTTATAAAAGATGATCGGTTTAACTATAATGAACTTTTTATAGGTTTTCTATAAATTCTTCAGGAGTAATTTGTGCTTGTTTAAGAACACCGCTTAATGTACCTACTTTTAATTCTGGATGTAATGGTACAACACAACCAACTTCTCCATTAATTGTTTGTTTTTTCATGATTACATGACTACCTGTTTGTCTAATTTGATAAAAACCCATACGTTCTAATGTCCGAATTGCTTCTTTACTAGAAATTCGTGGTAATTTAGGCATAAGTAACCTCTATGCTAGTCACATATCTAGGAGAGGTTTCTGGTAAAGGAAATTCTTCTAAATAAAGTCGTGTTGCTTCTTTTAAACCTGTTATTGCTTGTTCTATGGTTTCACCTTGATCTACTGTACCAACTTCTGGACATTCAGCGATATACATATCATCTTCTTTGTAGATTATGACTGTGAAACTGCGACTTTTCATAATTTTTATGAGGGTTACATCTAGGTTTATTTTAACATTAAATGTAGGGGTTTAGCATTGCTAAACCCCTACATTATTCTCATTATTTCAAGCGGTAGCAAACTCTGTGAAAACTCTTTTACTGGGATGATGGAAACCCAAAACAATATCATTTTGCGGTATTCCTGCTGATAGTAAATCATCAACTACACATAAATCTGTAGCATCTTCTTCTACCCAAACTTTGCCGTTTTTAATGGTAAGATAAATGATGATATGCTGTATTTGCTTTTTGTCATCCCAACCAAAACGAAACCAAATATATTGATCTCTGTTTTCATCAATAGCTAAACGTTCACTAACTTCAAATTCATATTTTTTTGAAATTTGAGTATTACTCATTTCGTAATATTCAGTCAATATTTTTTTGATAATATTCCGGTATTGTTCTAGTTTATCCATTGCTGAATTTCCTCCTTTTCTGTATTAACAACTATTAACAGCAGGTGATTTTCCTGAATTACAGCTTGTACAGATTTGCGTTGAAAAAATTTCTCATAGACAACATCATCAATAGCTAAATAGAGTTTATATTCTGGTGCTGTAAGTTGAATGAGATTCCGATATACTATATATTGTCCCAAGGCGTTATGAAAATCATACATCAGCGATTTGCTGACAAAACTTTTAATTTCCACAACTATTTTCTGTCCTTGACGTTCTGCGGCAATTGGTTTTTCTGCTGCTAGGTCTGCGTATAGTTCAGCATCTTCATATTTGATAATATAAGGGTCGTCTGTGATAGTCCAACCGTCTTTTATCAATGCGTTTTTGACTTCGTTATGGTAGATATCTTTGGCTGGCATATTGGCATTATTTAATTATACTCTAATTGTAGGTTACATTGTAACTGATTTTAAACTAGCAAGACGGGAAGGTTTAGCTGCTGATGATGCTGCTTATTTAGAGTTAACTTTGCGGTTAAATTTACCTTTAGCAACTCTTGATTCTCGGTTAGGAGAAGCAGCTAGTGGTTGTGGTGTTAGTTTGGTTATTTTTGATTAGGGTTGGTTAATGTATGGGTGGAGAATAGAAGGTAAAATAAAGATAATAGTAGCTACAATTTATTCAGTAGCTACAATTTATTCAATATTTCCTGTATTGTTTGAACGCCTTGAATATTGCCTTGCTGTTGAAGTAGTTGTTTAGCAGTTTCTAAATCTTTAATTGCTACTTGTATATTGCCTGTGAATAAGTACATCAGCCCTCGGCTAGCGTAAGCTTTGGCATTGTGAGGATTAATTATGATAGCTTGATTAAAATCAGCGATCGCACCAGCTTTATCTCCTAATTTATGTTTAGCAGTTCCCCGGTTGTTGTAGGCTTCGGCAAGTTGAGGATTAATTGTGATAGCTTGAGTATAATCAGCGATCGCACCAGTTTCATCTTCAGATTCATATTTAGTATTTCCCCGGTTGTTGTAGAAATTGGCATCTTGAGGATTAATTGTGATAGCTTGAGTATAATCAGCGATCGCACCAGTTTCATCTTCAGATTCATATTTAGTATTTCCCCGGTTGTTGTAGAAATTGGCATCTTGAGGATTAATTGTGATAGCTTGAGTATAATCAGCGATCGCACCAGCTTTATCTCCTAATTTATGTTTAGCAGTTCCCCGGTTGTTGTAGGCTTCGGCAAGTTGAGGATTAATGGTAATAGCTTGAGTAAAATCAGCGATTCCACCAGCTTTATCTCCTGATTCAGATTTAGCAACTCCCCGATTGTTGTAAGCATCAGCATATTGAGGATTAATTGTGATAGCTTGAGTATAATCAGCGATCGCTTCTTGATATTGTTTCAAGTCATAAAATAATCCTCCTCGAGTTTCGTAGAGCAAGAAATCTTTTTGTTTGTCTTTTTCTGATTCTAAAATGGCTTGATTAAGTGCTTCTACAGCATTTTCATATTTTTTTAATTCCCGAAAAATAGCACCCTTTAATAAATAGGAACGATAAAAACTAGGTTGGTTTCTAATTGCAGCATTTATAGCATTTACAGCTAAATCATATTTTTCCTGTCCGAGCCAAATCCAAGCAGCATTGTAATAAGATTCCCAAGAGTTTGGATCTTTGCTAACTGCATTTCCTATCGCTTTAATTGCATTATCTGTATTACCACTTCGCCATAATTGAATACCATAAGTTAGCCACTGTTTCCCAGTACCATTCACAGAATCAGGTGCGGAATAAGTCTTTAGTAATGCTAAAATAATAGACTGTATATCTAGTGATATAGGTTCATTTTTAGCAATATTTAATTGAGGTTCAGGTAATTTCCATAAACCATCTTGTTGATAAAATAAAAAACTCTCTATAGACAACCCCAAACTATATCCTAAAACATTTGTTTCTGCGAAATTATGAATACCAGCTAATCGCCCTTCTGTATTCCAAATACCACCTCCACTCATGCCTGGATATCCTTCATTACTATATGCTAATTCATATCCTCTGGGTTTTGCCCAAAATTCATTTTGTTCTATATTGCCCATAAATCCTACACTAAATAATGAAGGATGATTTAACTCTTCTCCTTTCCAGGGGAAACGCATCTAATTTTTTTTGACAAAATGTAACTTCTATGAATAGATAAAAAGGGCAGTATTACCATGTTAATATCAAGCCAATAAATGAGTATGAAGAAAATTTGATGGTAAATTCGTTTCTATAAGAATCAATAAAATGAGTTGAAGTGGTATTCTCAATAAAACTAAAGAGACAAAATTCACAAAATGAAGCTACCACCAAAAATCACAATAGTAGATCACTTTAAAGATTTAGAAGATAAAAGAGTTGAGAGAACAAAAAGGCATAAATTAATAGATATAGTAACCATTGCGATTTGTGCAGTGATCTGTGGAGTAGATAGTTGGGTATTGATGGAGGCTTATGGAAAAAAGAAAGAAAAATGGCTAAAACAATTTTTAGAACTTCCAAACGGGATTCCATCTCATGATACATTCGCCAGAGTATTTGCGAGAATAGATCCGCAACAATTTCAGAATTGTTTTTTGAGTTGGATAAAATCTATCAATAAAATTACAGAAGGAGAAGTCATAGCAATAGATGGGAAAACATTAAGGCATTCATATGATAAAGGAAAGGATAAAGGTGCGATTCACATGGTAAGTGCATGGGCAACTAGTAATAAATTAGTATTAGGACAATGTAAAGTAGAAGAAAAGTCAAATGAAATAACAGCCATACCGGAATTAATTAAAGTATTAGATATAGCCGGATGTTTAGTAACGATTGATGCGATGGGGTGTCAAAAAGAGATAGTAAAATCAATTGCAGAAAAATCAGGCGAATATATTATCGCACTCAAAAAGAATCAAGGTAATTTATATAAGAATGTAGAAGAAATCTTCAAAGAAGCTATATCTAAAGGGTTTGAGGGATTCAAATATAGTGAATTTCATACAGAAGAAGACAAACATGGAAGAGAAGAGATTCGTCATTATCTCATGTTATCAGACATAGAAGAAAGAATAGATACTGATAAGAAATGGGTAAATCTTCAAAGTGTAGGAATGGTAGAATATATACGAAAAGTTAATGGAAAAACGAAGGTTGAGACAGGCTATTATATAAGTAGTTTGACAAATAATGCGAAATTACTAGGAGAATCAGTCCGCACTCATTGGGGTATAGAGAATTCATTACACTGGGTTTTAGATGTAGCTTTTAGAGAAGATGATTGTCGGATAAGAAAGGATAATGCACCACAAAACTTTGCAGTTATTCGTCATATAGCAGTTAATCTTTTAGGAAAAGAAAAAAGCCAAAAACTAGGAACTAAAAGTAAGCAGTTTTGTGCAGGATGGGATGATGAATATTTAGAGAAGATTTTAGAATGTATCTGATAAAAATCAGAAAATATAGACAAATATAAATATAACCAATTTATTTTTCTGTTGATTCTACAATAGAATCTATATTTTTGATGCCAAAAAATATAGATATTAATATATAGAACTGAACAAAATAAATCCATCATTAAAAATAAATAATTACTCTAAATTTATGAAATTTTTATAATTTTAATAAAGGAATTTATCAGATTTTGAATGAAGTTAGATATTTTCCCATATTGATGCACTAATATAGTATTCTGTCAAGATAATTTAGATGCGTTTCCCCTGTCTATCTACCTTAGAAAATTCAACGGGATAAACTTGATTATCTGGAGTGACAATTTTCACAGATTTAGCATTTTCTATCACATGATAATTAGTGAGAACAGTATAAAAACCGTTTTGTTTTTTGATAATAGTTCCTGAAGCTGCTTCTTTATCATCAACAATGACTTTAACTGTAATTTCTTTTAAGACATTCTTCAATTCCGATTCTGATAAAGTCCCTGGTTTGCGTGCGAATAGGGAAGAACTACAACCTGTGATAATAATGGGAGAAGCGGGAAATAGAAGGATAAAGAATAATAATAGATGGGATAATTTGTGTAATTTCATAGATGGTACTCCTGGTATTTGATAATTTGCACTAGACCTCCCAGATCCCCGACTTCTTGAAGAAATCGGGTATCTTTCCACTTCACGAGTTATATTTATGGTTGATTTTGTTGCAACCAATTCTCTAAATCTGTCAACACAGAAAAATCTAACAAATCTTCAGCTAATGTTTCTATCTTTTCTATAGAAAACTGTTCAATTTTTGGCAATAAAACATCAGAAACGTTACCAAATCGACGGTTTAAAAGTCGCATAACCAGTGATACCGCTTCTTGTTTTGCTCCCTGTTTTGCTCCTAGTTCTTTCCATTCTCTAATTGCTCTGGGTTCTTCTGTAATTGGTCCTAATAACATGGCTTCTACTTCCTCTCTAGTTAATTTGTCGAATTTGTAAGTCATGATTTTCGTAACTAAATCTATTATCGCTTGTTTTTCTAGATTGTCTACCTCCGTATTTTGGGCTTTTTTTAGTAAAGTTTTAGCGGCTTCTTTGGCTTTATTTTCAGGAGTATTGGTTAATAACATTAACCCTATTCCTAGAGATTGTTCCTCTAAATCTCCTAATTCATCAAGATATATTCTCTTGACTTTGTAACTATCTACCAATACATCATGAATGAGGTAATTAGACGGTTCTAAACTGCGTGATGGAAAAATGATGACTCCAAACCAGTTGTCATACCTAACTTTATGACGATAGAGAAAAGTCATGATTTCAGTGAAGAACCGATGATACAAATCTTTATCTTCTTGAAATTGTACTTCAGCGAAAAATGCTATTTTGGGATTAGCATGATCAGGTGGTAGAAATACGCCATCAATTCTAAATGCTGTCTCTTTGACTTCTATAGAATCAAATTGATATTCTCCTGCTTCTGGTGGTTTTTGATCTACCAGTTCAAAGATTAAACCGGGAAATTGTTTAAATAGCTGATAAAAAAGGGTATCTCGACGCATGGTAGATTTTATTTCTCCTTAAATACCTTGAATATATCAACAGTACAAGTTAAATTATTGCCATTTTTCACCGCACAGGAAGAATTTTGATATGCTTGGGAAGCATCACCATTTAACACCGCAGTAAAAGCTTTTAATTCCACATCAGCATCATCTGATTCTAATAATGTTAAAATCAAAGTATGACAATCTTTTCCAGTTGTCGTACATAAAGATTTAAATCTTTTATTAGGATTATTTTCAGCTTCTGAATAACCCCAAGTTAAATCTTTCAAACTTCCATTATCATAAGCAGTTTGTAATTTTGGTGTTACTTCCTCACATCTTCGTTGAGAAGGAAAACCTGCTTTTACAAAATTCGTGCGTTTCCACTCTATTAAATCTCGCGTTTTGTCTTGGTATTTAACTTTGGTAACAGGTTCTCCATTACCGTCTGTTTCACAGGAGAAAACAACCTCTTCAGATTTTTCACACGCTGTTAATGTGAGGTTTAAAATGAGCAGAGTCGGGAATAATAGCCACTGATAACTTTTCATAATTGGGATTGTCTTTGTGCTGGATTATTATCTTTATTGTCTGAATCAGGATGTCCAGGATTTAAGGATGTACAGGATGAATATGGGGATTTTATCACTAATTACCTATCTGTCACCCAAGCTTTAATTACATAATTACCACTTGCTGCTTTTGTTGATGTAATTTTAAATTGATAAGTACCCGGTTCTACCATAATAGAAGCGGTGAAATCATTATCCTTTGTTCCTACATTAGATACAGGATTAAAATATTTATCATCTGGTTTGAGAATGGTGAGTTGTGGTTGAAAATCATTGCTGATTATTTGCACTGTTAAATATTGTTTTTTATCACTTTTAAATGTATAAACATCATAAGTTTTATTACTGATTAAATCCTTTTGATCTGATGATGTTAGTTGTCCTGATTTGGCTTTACCATCAGCTATTAGTTGATCATTAGATTTGGGTAATATGGATATGACAGCCATAACTACACCGATAATGAGGATGATTCCTGAAATAGTGCCAAGAATTAATTTCCAGGGAATTGGAGGCGCTGGAGTTGCTGGAGGTACTGGAATTGGTTGACTTACTGTTAATGCTTGTAAGGCTTCTTTGGCGGTTTGAAAGCGTTTTGTATAATCCTCACAAATCATTTTATTTAAAATATCAGCAAATTCAGGACGTACATTTGCTTTTGTTCGCCAATTTTCAGCTAATAAAGGTGTATAACTGGGATCTTCTCCAGTAATAGCAAAAACTCCAATCATACCAATAGAATAAATATCACTGGAAAAAGATACTATTCCCAATAATATTTCTGGTGCAATATATCCTTTTGTTCCTCCCAGAACTGAACCTACTTTTATTCCCGGAACAGTTACTTCTTTCGCTAAACCGAAATCAATGATAACTAATTTATTATCGCTACTTCTGCGAATAATATTATCCGGTTTGATGTCTCGATGAATAATTGCATAACCAGGATTATTTTGAATGTACTCAAAGACTTCTAGAATCTCAATTAATAAAGATATCGTCTTTTCTTCTGATAATCTTTGATTTTGTCTGAATTCTTGACTTAAAGAATGTCCTTCAATATATTCCTGGACATAAAATTCTTCCCCACTTTCTGAAAATCGTTCATAAATTGTGGGAATTTGTTCATGTTTCTCACCAAGTTTACCTAATGCTTGCGTTTCTATTCTGAACAGCCTTAAATATTCTTGCCAATATTGATTTAATATTTCTTGCTGTTGTAAAATAGGTAAATTTTCAATATCTAATTTAGATGCGGTAGGTTTTTTGAGTTGTTTTAAAATCCGAATTGGTTGATTTGGATGATTAGAGTCTTTAACTTTATAGGTAATGCCAAAACCAGTATGATGAGATAAAAGATCGATAATTTTGTAACGTTCTCTCAGCAAAGTCCCTATTCGCAAGATATTATTCATAAATTATCTAAATTCAATATTGAATAATATACACCAGCAAAGCAAGAATTAATACTGAATCACAACCGGATGATCTGTGATAAACGTCTCCTAATACCCAATAACCAATTGACTTAATATTATGAATCAAACCTATACAACAGATGTCCTAGTAGTCGGTGGAGGCACTGGTGGAACAGCGGCCGCTATCCAAGCAGCACGACGGGGTGTAAAAACAATCCTTGTGAGTGAATTTCCCTGGTTAGGAGGAATGCTAACCTCTGCCGGTGTATCTGCACCAGACGGAAACGAATTACAGTCCCTTCAAACTGGTTTATGGGGAGCTTTTTTACAGGAATTGCAACGCAGACAACCAGGAGGATTAGATCATAGTTGGGTCAGCTTTTTCAGTTATGATCCGCGGATAGGTGCAGAAATATTTGCCGACTGGGTGCGAGAATTACCGAATCTTCAGTGGATTTCGGGACAAGTGCCATTAGCAGTGTTGCGAACCCAAGACTGTATCACAGGTGTCCGCTTTGCAGATTTCACCGTCAACGCCAAAATTATTCTTGATGGTACAGAATTAGGAGACTTATTAGCATTAGGAGAAGTACCTCACCGCTGGGGTTGGGAATTGCAGTCAGAATGGGGAGAACCCAGCGCACCAGCAAATTTTAACTCCCTGACCCAAACCTATCCAGTCCAAGCACCGACTTGGGTAGTAGTCATGGAAGACTTTGGCGAAAATACCGCCCCAGCAATTCTTCCAGCCCCTAACTATGATCCATCTCAGTTTACAGGAGCTTGGGATAACTATAGTCCAGAAAAATTTTTGAACTATGGACGCTTACCAGCAGATCGATTTATGATTAACTGGCCTATTGCGGGCAACGATTACTGCCAAAATGCCAATCGGTTGCTAGACTCAGTGAAAAAGCGCGAATTTGTGCAAGAATGTTATTGGCACAGTCAGAATTTTGCCCATTTCATTCAAACCCAGTTTGGTAGGCGTTACGGATTAGCAGAAAACCTGTTTCCCCATCCTAACTCCGCCTTTGCCCTCCATCCCTATTATCGGGAAAGTCGCCGCCTAGTAGGCTTGACAACTGTTTGTGAACGGGATATTTTGCCTTTAGCCAACAGTAATACCGCATTACCATTTTCTGATGCTATCGCTGTTGGTAACTATGCCAACGATCACCATTATCCTGGTGTAGAGTTCTCACTGCAACCTAAATCTATCCGCTGGGGTGGAAGATGGACAGGAACACCCTTCACTATCCCCTATCGCGCCCTGGTCCCTGCTACTACAGATGGTTTGCTAGTTTGTGAAAAAAACATTTCCGTTTCCCACATCGCTAACGGCGCTACTAGACTTCAACCAGTAGTCATGGGAATTGGACAAGCGGCAGGTATGGCAGCTTCTCTTTGTATTGTGCTAGAATGTCAACCCAGGGATTTACCAGTGAAGAGTTTGCAGGCTGCATTATTGACAGACGACGATGCACCTAGCCCAATTGTTCCCTTGTTTAACTTATTAACTAATCATCCCGATTGGTTGTACTGGCAAACTTATTATTTAGATCACCCAGAAGCTTATCCTGCCGATGGTAACTGTCCTTGTATTTTAGTCGATGAAGATAATAAATTAAATCTCGACTGCTTTACAGGCAAATTCCAACGACTGGGTGAGCAAAATTACCAATTTAATATTACAAATCACACCAATTTAACTACAACAAATTGGCAACTTGTGACGTTGAAATCTGATATAGACCAACAACTGCAAGCTTTGACCCCAGAAAAAATACTCAAGATTTGGGGGCGACCAAATTTCTCTGGAAATTGGTTACTTGTTGAGCATCTTGAAGAAGTATAAAATGAACATTTATTCAGTAAACTACAATACTTTTTCCCGAATTTTCCGGACAGACATATAAAAGTTAAGTATTAGTGAAGTAGAGAGTTCTAAAATAGACATCTACTATGCGTGCTGCCATTTCACTTTTAGTATCGAGTCTGGTATGTGGCTTCTTAGCTTTTAACTGCGAAGCAGTACAGACTCGTTTTTCCGCTCTGTCAATGGCTAAGTCCGATTACCAGCTTTCACCTTTGGTGTTAAACCAGAGTTTCAACCTGGCTGATAACTCCAAACCTAGCCCCAACCAACCCGAAAAACCCAATCCTCATCGAGGTAGTGGTCGTAGAGGATTAGATGGATAAGTTGGCAATTTCAGTTCTGTTATGGAAGCGTCAAAGCGTGAAACCTGCCAACCCAGAAATGATATTACCGGATTATTGGATCTTTTAAATCCTGCACACCACTTCTTGAATCGAAACGATATAGACAGTTACAGCACTACATTTGTTTGATTCTATCGTTTGTCAATTTCCCTTTCACTGACACCAGATATAGATAGTTACAAGCACTATATCTTTGATCAGTCCCACGGCTACTGCGTCATCACGCAAGCTATCAGTATTGCAATTTCTCTGCTAAAAACATAGACAGTTACAGCACTTCATCTCTCGAAAATTGTTCAATATTTCATCAAAACATCCGATAATTACTCAAACCTTGGCGTGTATTGGTGATTAAATCACTAATACACGTACCAACCTCGCCCTTCACAATCGCTTCTGATCACAGTCATGGTTTAATATTTGGGCGTTAAGAGGTAGAAATAATCACCGGATTTCAGGAAAAAGCAAACTTTTGGTTAAATTTGTCAACTCATCACTTTAGATAAAGTTTCTCTCATTAACTTTAGTTTTTGTCCACTACCACAAGCAACATCTATGACTCGGAGTTGTCCTTGGGGAATATGGTTAAAAGCTATCAGTTGGGATTTGAGAAGAGACATTTCGCTAAAGTGATTAATAAATCAAGTTTCTAAACTTTGTCTTCACGGGTTTCAAAAGCAAAATCCCAGTAATTATTGTTCAGGGTTTTCCACCTATTTTCTGAAAAAAAGTTAAGTTTTGTGAAGCATTCTGTCGAGTTCACTAGCTCGTCCGAATTTTTACAGCCAAAAAAATGGAAAATGTAAATCATTCATCACAATTTTTACCTGTTAATAGGTGTGAATGGTTTATTTTATGGACATACGAACCACGACAGTCGCCCTCCTAGCCTTCTACGTCGCCTGGAATTTGGGTGCAAATGATGTTGCTAATGCGATGGGAACTTCTGTGGGTTCTGGGGCTATTACACTCAAACAGGCAATCATTATTGCTGGGGTGTTAGAGTTTCTGGGCGCTGTCTTGTTTGGACAAGAGGTAACATCTACCCTTGGCACGAAAATCGCTAATCCAGCCTTATTTGTGACGACACCACAAACTTTAGTGATGGGAATGATAGCGGTACTGCTAACGGCTGGGATATGGCTACAAATTGCTACAGCTAGGGGTTTACCTGTGTCTTCGTCTCATGCCATTGTGGGAGCGATCGCTGGCTTTAGTTGGGTAGCTTTAGGAATAGAAGCAATAGATTGGTCATCCATTGGTTTAATTACCATTGGCTGGATTTTAACACCAATAATTAGTGGCGCGATCGCCGCTGGGTTTTATAGTCTAATTCAACACTGGATTTTTAACCAACCCCAGCCCCTATCCCAGTTACAGGAATGGATTCCCTGGTTAAGTACATTGCTATTGAGTGTATTTGGAATTATCGTTCTTCCGACAATCACTCAACCTCTGAGCCAGTTCTTACTCACAGAGGGAAAATTTAATATTCCTGCTCACGACATTACCCTATTTACAGGGGGAATCGCCGTATTGTCCCTGACTTTGATCAGTTGGCGACAATTGGCAAATAGTCAAATTGACAATAAAATTCAAGGTTTATTTGCGAAATTTCAAGTTTTGAGTGCTTGTTTCGTGGCCTTTGCTCATGGTTCTAATGATGTTGGTAATGCGATCGCCCCCCTAGCAGTAATTTCCTACATTAATCAACAAGGTAAAGTCCCCAGTGATCAACTCACCATTCCCCTCTGGATTCTAGTTCTCGGTGCGATGGGGATTGTCGCAGGTTTAGCAGTTTGGGGTAAAAAAGTTATCGCTACCATCGGCGAAAATATTATTTCCTTAGAACCTAGTGGCGGATTTTGTGCCGAACTGGCCACAGCCATCACCATCTTAATAGCTTCCCGCTTAGGTTTACCCGTTTCCACCTCCCACGCCCTTGTCGGTGGAGTTGTGGGTATTGGACTGGTACAGAACATTAAATCAATAAAATTTGCTACTATCCAAAATATCGCTGCGGCCTGGTTAATTACAGTCCCCATCAGTGCCGCCCTGAGTGCCACTATTTTTACCCTCATGGCAATTTTCTGGCAGTGAACTACCTACACTTCCCTTGCGGGTAAGTATAGGCTTCCTACCCAGTTAACAGCTTTTTGCTCTTCGAGAACAACAAGACTGATGTTAAGGCGATAGGCTGACCCCTCGTTCCAAAGGCAAAATCAATGGCAACTATCAATCAATAGGTATTCCGCACTGATTTGATGCTTGTAGTTAGGTATTCATTTGTAAGACTTTCATCACTATCATTCCTGAAAAAAATGATAGATAATAATCTTGTAATAAGTTAATTAAATTTATAAGTTCAGTGAAATTGTTCAGTTTCCTGTCTTTTCTCAAGGAAACTTAATACAGATGTTGGTCTGGTATCCGGGGCAGCAACTTAATCATCAAGGTGTTAGAGGCTAGAAACTGATGGGGCGATTTGAGAAGCGACCAGAAAACCCACGCATTAGAGGTGAGCTATCCAGAGCCGCAGAAAATGCCCTATGGGATGTAGTTGAGGATTTAGAAAATCTTCAACAAAATCTATTGAGGTCGTTACAGGAAGACGTAAAACGCTTAGAAATTGAAAAAACCAGACTATCTACCGATATTCAAAAGTTAATTGAGGAAAAAGAACAGTTACAACAATCACGGCAAATTACGGAACAGCAAGTATTAATCCGTCAATTAGCAGAAGTTTTAGCCAAACACATATCTTCCCAATTACAATCCTCACTAAAAACTTTAGCTACTCAAGCCGTAGAATATAATCCCTCTGATCTAGTCACGTTGCAAAATGCTCAAATAAATAATAATACAGTTAATGAAATCGGACAGAATGTCACTAATATGCTAGACAGTCTGGATGATAAGGTCACTATTGCCTTTAATTCCCTATTACAAGAACTCAAAAACTATCAAGGTGATCTTTCCCAACAGTTATCACGGATGTATAGCCAACAACAGCAAGGGGAAGCAATATTAGCAGAATTTGTAAATCGTCTCCGCAGTGAAGTAGAAAAAAATCGAGATGCAAACTCTCTCAAGTTAATAACAGGGGGCCCACCCACAGTTTTACAACTAGCTGATAGTCTGCGTGGTGAAGCCATAACTCATCAAAATGGAAATGGGGAAAAATCCTCACAAAAAATCATTGTCGAACCAGTTACTTTAATTCCTCACCAATCCCCACAGGGTGATTCTACATCAGCAGCCAATGCGGTTATATTATCTTCACCAACAGAGAAAAGCCCTAAACCCAGTTCTTTCGTAAATCCAGATTTACCAGCAATACCAGAAAATAAAACCCCTGAACCCAGTTCTTTCGTAAATCCAGATTTACCAGCAATACCAGAAAATAAAACCCCTGAACCCAGTTCTTTCGTAAATCCAGATACATCACTGGAAGACAAAAACTCTGAACTTAGTGCTGTTTTGACTTCTAAAGTATTAACAGCACCATCATTAGGAGAGACAAAACCTGAACCAGTTTCTGTTTTAACTCCTAATTTATCAACAGGACGACCGCCAACACCAAAATTAAGGCGCGAAACAACATCTAAACAAAAAACAACGCCTAAACAACCAGCAACTCCTCAGCAACCAGCAACTCCTAGACAACAAAGATCCCGCACCTCTCCCAACTGGTCACAGTTGCAAATAGGTTTCCTCTTGATCTGTTTGTCTACAGTGGTTTCGTCTCTTTATAATGTAGCAATTAAAGCAATTTTCTTTACAGCTTCTAACCCCTTGGGCGGATTGCCAACCCAACAGTTAATCTTTCCCACATTGGGGAATATTTTCTTAATTTTGATGCTACGCTTATTAGTGGTTGTACCATTAATGTTACTTTTATCGCCGATATTACATCCTCCTATTTGGCAAGAGCTAGAAAATTTATTTGCTTCATTACGGGCAAATGCAACCCCTGTTCAGAACAAAACTAAACAGGCCTTATTTTTGTCAGTAATTAGCGGTTGTTTATTATTTTTATCCCAGGTATTTATTTACATTGCTATCGGTGAAGTCACAACGGGAATGGCGATCGCCCTCTTCTTTATCTATCCAGTGATGAGTGTGTTCCTATCCTGGTTTCTATTTCAGGAACGTCCCAATTTAATGGTAACAGGGGCAATGGCAGCAATTTTTTGTGGTGAATTATTAGTTTTAGGCAGTCAGTCTGGAGGGGTGAATAATACCTCACTAGGAAGCACCACGGCCATTCTGTCCGGGATAGCATTTGCAATTTATGTTATTCTGACGAGAATATGCGCTACTAAACTCAAACTACATCCAGTATCTTTGACTTCAATTAACTTCACTACCATGTTGTTATTAAGTTTTATTTGCTTAATCATCCCTTTACCCAGTAATTTAGGTTTAGCAATTAGCTCATCGAATATCCTGGAATTGGTGTTAAGTGCTTTTATATTAGGTGTTTTGACTTTGTGCGGTTACTTATTCAATAATTTTGGCATTCGTAACCTAGGCACTCCTGTATCCTCTTTAATTGGAGCTACAGTCCCAATTTTAACTGTAATTTTCGCTGGGGTAATGCTACAAGAATCCCTAAATATTGCCCAAGTGATCGGAGTTATCTTGGTTACGGTAGGTGCAGCAAGTATTAGCTTGAAAAAAACACCTAATCAGCTACAACCTAGTAAATGAGTGGGGGAGGTAGGGGGAGTCGTGACTTTCAGTTGTCTGGATTTTTATCAGTAAAATTTTTTAACCAGCCATAAGTGGTATTAAAACTTCTCCGCAATAAATTTCCAGAAAAATTCTTAGAAAAATATCTAGATATTTCAGAAATAGGCAGTTATAATGGTTTGATAGATACAAAATGCAAATCATCTGCCGTTCCTCCTGCTTACTCTATACCCCTGTATCCCAACACCCTGAGTATCTAAAGTCTTCGAGTCATACCAGGGGAGGGGGTTAGTTAGTCTGACGAGAGAAACTGCCAATTTACACCCCCAACATTTATCACCTAAAAATTCCCGAGTCAAACAGTAATTTTAGGTTTAGATTAAAAATATTTGTATCCAACTGGGTGTATAATTCGTAGTTTGATTTGAATATCACACCTGTAAACAAGCCATTTATCCGTCTGTAGAATATGACCAACGACATCGATCTGATCAAGCGTCTTGGACCTAGTGCGATGGATCAGATCATGCTTTATCTTGCCTTTAGTGCCATGCGGACAAGTGGCCACAGGCATGGAGCATTTCTAGATGCAGCCGCAACAGCAGCCAAGTGTGCAATTTACATGACCTATCTAGAGCAGGGGCAAAACCTGAGAATGACTGGGCATTTGCACCACCTTGAGCCGAAACGAGTGAAAATCATTGTTGAAGAAGTAAGACTGGCTTTAACTGAAGGCAAACTTCTCAAAATGCTGGGTTCCCAAGAACCGCGCTATCTGATTCAACTTCCCTATGTCTGGATGGAAAAATATCCTTGGATACCGGGAAGATCCCGCGTCCCCGGTACGAATTTGACCAGTGAAGAGAAAAAACAAATTGAGCAAAAGCTGCCAGACAATCTTCCTGATGCCAAGTTAGTTACCTCATTTGAATTTATGGAGTTAATTGACTTTCTCCATAAGCGATCGCAGGAAGAATTACCTGCTAATCATCAGATGCCATTGAGTGAAGCATTAGCGGAACACATCAAGCGTCGGCTATTGTATTCAGGAACGGTAACACGCATTGATTGTCCCTGGGGAGTGCCCTTTTATGCTCTCACTCGTCCGTTCTATGCTCCAGCCGATGATCAAGAGCGCACGTACACAATGGTAGAGGATACGGCTCGGTATTTCCGGATGATGAAATATTGGGCAGAGCGTAAACCAAACACGATGCGGGCTGTGGAAGAACTGGATATTCCGCCGGATTGGATTGAGCCAGCAATGGAGGAACTAGACGAAATCATTCGTTCTTGGGGAGATAAATATCACCAAGAAGGCGGAATACCGATGATCTTACAAATGGTTGTTGGTAATAAAGATGAATAGAAAACAAAATTTTTATGTTGGGTAGGGTGGCATACTTACCAGCCCTACCGTTATGAATCTATTTACTCATGGGAGTTGAGGGTCAAGGCGCAAGTCTATGGCTTAGGCTTTGTAGACGTAGCACCAAAACCGCTAGATCCTTCACTGGCATCAATACAAGTTTTTAATGCTTGAGTAGGACTTAAATCAATTTCTCGACGTAAACCAACTACACAATTAGCAAAGGTTACTGGTAACAAACTGCGACCACAGGATGTTAAAGTAGCTGAATTTTCTGAACCCTGATAACTTTTACTAATGCTAACTACACAGGTTGCTAGATCCTGTGGAATACGAGCCTGACGACAGGAAGAAAGGGCATCCACAGGTGTGATTTGTGTAAGCTTATGAATTTTTGCTACACATGAGGATAACTCTCGTGGTTGGAGTGCAGCGGCACAACTTTGAGATGCCGGTTTAGCTGTGATACCCACGCTCAAAAGTTGAGCAGCACAAACCCGATAGTCATTTTCGTAGGAATCGGTAACAGCCATAGTAGGCAAACTACTGGCTAGTAATCCACCTATAGTTATCAATGATGCTGTAAATCCTCTGAAGAAATAATTGGTTTGTTTGTTCCCAAAGTTACTCATTTTTTTTCGCTTTTTAAGATAACCGTTTTCGATTCCACCAAGGTTATGCTACCGTAGAACTTAGTCCCAATCTTCTACCATCCAGGAATGTCGGTGCTTTTCCCCAGAAATCCACCGAAAATTGGTGAATTCAAAGGATTGATTTCTCTGAATATTAGCGGTAAATAAAAGGCAATTTAGCTATAAAATGTCTATGCTTTTGGGAACTATGCCATAATGGTAGGTCTGAATAAAATTTTAGAAGGATTAAATTAAGGAAACTCATGTCCCGATATAGAGGACCCCGCCTCAGAATTGTCCGTCGTTTAGGCGAATTACCAGGCTTAACTCGGAAGAGTGCTAGACGTGCTTATCCCCCCGGACAACATGGTCAAAACCGTAAGAAGCGCTCTGAGTATGCTATCCGTTTAGAGGAAAAGCAAAAACTCCGCATGAACTACGGTTTAACTGAAAAACAAATGCTCCGTTATGTTCGTAAAGCCAGACGAGTTGCTGGTTCTACTGGACAGGTGTTGCTACAATTGTTAGAAATGCGCCTGGATAATACGGTTTTCCGCATGGGTATGGCTCCCACAATTCCAGCCGCCCGTCAATTGGTAAATCACGGTCATGTAACTGTTAATGGCAAACCAGTAAATATTGCCAGCTATCAATGCCGTCCTGGTGAAGAAGTCGCTGTGAGAAACAGAGAAGCTTCTAAGAAGTTGGTGGAAGCTAACTTGCAATATCCCGGTTTAGCTAACCTTCCTAGTCATCTAGAGTTTGATAAAACTAAGTTGTCTGGTAAGGTCAATAGTGTGATTGAACGGGAATGGGTAGCTCTACAAGTTAATGAACTACTTGTGGTGGAATACTACTCACGTCAAGCGTAGGACAATTTTGGATTTTGGATTTACGATTTTAGATTGGAATTGTTTTCTTTGAATCTACAATCCAAAATCTAAAATCTAAAATTCGCTTAGTTGACTAACCGCCAATCTGCGACATGGTACGGGTGTAAGTGCCGACAGTACCAGGGTCGCGTTGCTTAAAGTTTATTTCTGATTTGATATTTAATATTTGTCTGACTTGTGCTTGTAAATCGGTGGTGCTAATACCAGCACGTAAGGCGGTTTTTAAATCAATTTGACCTGTTTCGTTTAATAAGCAGGGACGTAGCCAACCATCGGCGCTCAGACGCATCCGGTTACAGCGATCGCAAAAACATTCTGACATTTGGCTAATAAATCCTATTGTGCCTTTAGCCCCAGGAATTTGAAATACATCAGCCGGTCCATTACCACAAACTTGGGATTCTGTCAAGCCCCAACGCTCACGGATGGATTGACGTAAATTTGCGGAAGATACCCAACCGCGATCGCTGAATAAGTCTCCGTTGCCAATGGGCATAAATTCAATAAATCGGACGTGCCATTGTTTATCAATGGTTAAAGCTGCTAAATCTAAAATTTCATGGTCATTAACGCCGGGAATGACGACTACATTTAATTTTAATGGGTCAAATCCCACATTATACGCGATTTGAATACCTTGCCATACTTGTTGCCAGCGTCCACGTCCATGATTACCGATAATTTCTTCAAATATATGTGAATCTAAAGAATCTAAACTAATATTAATTCTTCGTAAACCTGCATTATAGAGATTTTGAGCAATAGGAGCGAGTAAAAACCCGTTTGTAGTCATTGCTAAATCTTCGGTTTGGGGAAGATGAGCAATTTTGGCGACTAAATCAACTATATGGGGACGGAGTAAAGGTTCTCCACCGGTTAAGCGAAAGCGGGTAAATCCGACGGGGATAAATACTTCTTGAATGAGGGTAAGCAGTTCTTCATCAGTTAATAATTGCTGTTTGACAATATAGTCCAGTTCTGCGCCTTCTGGCATACAGTATTGACAACGAAAGTTGCAGCGATCAATTAAACTGATGCGGAGGTAGTCCACTTTGTTTATAGTTGCGCTGGTTGTCATATTTAAGGGTTATCTCTAACTATGTTTTTTTGGTAACTATGCCGATAACTTCTAGTGAAATTATCGTTTAATTTGCTTAGGAAAGTCAGGAACTAACAAAGATTGTGATAGTTCACCTTGTTCATTATAGAATTTTATTTGACCTTGTTCATTACATAACCATACTTCAATGGCTTGAGATTCTAAATATAATTTTTTCTTAAATTCCATTTCCTCAAAGGTATTACCAGTGGATTTAACTTCTATACAAATTTCTGGGGCTATAGAAGCTGATATTTCATCTTGAATTTGATCAAATCTTTGGTCTGAACACCAAACTACATCAGCAACTTTAACGCCATCTGATGTATTAATTGCACATTCTGGCATGACTTCACCAGTTTTCAATAAAGATTCTAATAGACGTTGGATTCTTCCTTGATAAAAAGAGTGTTTAATTTTTACAGGACTCATGATGATTTGCCCCCATTTATTCAATTCAATCTTGAAGGGTAAATCTTGTAATTGTTTATGTTCACAAACTTCTTCCCATCTCATAGTCATTTACCTAGAGTGATCAGAACAATATTATCTTAACGGATTTTTTAAAGGAATAAAACAATCAAAGTCATCATTGAATATACAAGAACCTAAACCGAGTCCTGGCTGTCGTAATCCTTTATTTGGCATAGACTGAGGTTCTTTATTAATCTTTACTTCTACCCATTGCAATAACTGTGTGGCCAGTTGAATTTGCTCCTTTTCATCCAGACTTTTGAGAAGATGTTCAGCAAGCATCGCTCTGTATAGAGGAGGTAAAGTTAATACTGCTCTAAAAATTTCATCGTAAGTAACGTTAGCCATACAGAAAACTCCTTACAGAGTACAGTAATGGCATTTTAGCATAAATGCGCTTAACCCACCCTACGGACTAGGGGTGATAATTAAGCGTGTGTCAATATATCCCCATTAGAGACTCACGCAAATGGTAAGTCTCATAAGGGAGAATATGAACTGAAATCAAGCTTCAAAAATATGCTTTAGACAGCTAACCGCAACTGTTGAGGTTGTTGTTTCAAGATTAAGTTGATGACTTCTGGACTCCATTTGAGAACTCGACTACTGAAGTCTGCAAACTGCTTACCTTTAATAGTGGGTTCCCATTGCCAATAATGCTTGTGCTGGTAATTCATATCTTCCAGCATTTCATTAACACGGTGAGGAGTCCATTTATCTCCAGTCCTTTGACTAAGATGGTAGGCTATCTCTGTAACAGTGAGAGATTTTTTGGGAAGTGCTTGGTTAATGAGTCTCAAGTCTACCTTGAGTGTGAGTTTTACATTTGCTGAAACTGAAACTTCAAAATGAAGTGGTTGCAAATATTCGGTATTTTGTGGCATCATGAAATAGACTCCTCTGTTTTAAACAAAAAAGAAATTGAGTGACTGATATAGACCATCAGTTAGGTTCTAGTAAAGCAGGTGTCAGCAAAGCTTTGGCGAGCTTATGCTGACATTTAATTTATGGATGTTGAAAAATAAGCCTTTTACACCCACGTTTGAATAGTATACTCTAAACGTGAGTGATTTGCAAATAAAAATATTTATAGTTAGCCATAGTAATATAGAATAGCAACCTATTTTAAGTTTGTCAACATTTTATAAAACAAAAATAAATCCCCGACTTCTCAAAGAAGTCGGGGATCTGAGTCTTACTTGATCACAAGTATTAAATTAAACAGCCGCTAATTCTGGAGTTGGACGCTTACTGTTACGGATATTGGTAATTGCCTCAGCATAATCAGGAGCATTGAACACAGCCGAACCTGCTACAATAGCATTAGCGCCAGCCTCCAAAACTTGCCAAGTATTATTAGCCTTTAGTCCCCCGTCAACTTCAATCCAAGGATCTAAACCGCGTTCATCGCACATTTGACGCAACTTGCGGATTTTAGGAACTACGCTAGGAATAAAGCTTTGACCACCGAAACCGGGGTTAACGCTCATAATTAGCACTAAATCGCACAATTCTAGGACATATTCAATTAACTCCAAAGGTGTACCCGGATTAAGGACAACTCCAGCTTTTTTACCGAGTTCTCTGATTTGTCCGAGAGTGCGGTGCAGATGAGGAGATGCGTTATGTTCTGCATGGACAGAAATAATATCAGCACCAGCTTTAGCAAAACCTTCTACATACTTTTCTGGTTCCACAATCATCAAGTGGACATCCAGCGGTTTGGTTGTAACTGGACGAATCGCCTCCACAATCAGAGGACCTATTGTAATATTAGGAACAAAACGTCCGTCCATTACATCAACGTGAATCCAATCTGCTCCCGCTTTGTCTACGGCGCGAATATCGTCACCCAGACGGCTAAAATCTGCTGATAGGATAGAAGGAGCGATAACTATAGGCTTTTGAGATGAATTTTGGGTCATGGCTAGTGGGTTTTAAGCGTCTTCGTCTGTAAGTATCGTAACAAAATATGGAGAAATTATTAAAAATTAATTCAAAACTCAAATTTTTCAGAAAACTTCCCCCTCTTCCCTCAAAATATGCACAAAAATTGGATACTTTTTTGGAGTTTAGGTTTTTCTGGCTTGACTTTACCAGTCTTTGCAGGTGTCAAGGTTGCCAATTTTTTAGGTGCTAACGGCATTGATGCGCTGAAACTACATCAAGCTCCTTATAATTTGACTGGGCGGAAAATTGCTATTGGTCAAGTGGAAATTGGTCGTCCGGGGATGTTTGGCTGGGATAAAGCCGTATCTAAAAATCGGGCTGTATCTCCATTTGCAGTGTTTTCACGCAATGTTCCCGCCAAGTCGAATGTTGGTGTTGATCCTCATGCCTATAATGTTTCTGGTGTCATGGTGAGTCAAGATAAGGCTTTTCCTGGTGTCGCACCAAATGCTCGATTATATTCTTCTGCTGTCGGATCTACAAAAAAAATCGGTCAACCAGAGGAATGTTTATCAGCACAACACATTGCATTACAAAACGGTGGTGATGTGCGGGCGATTAATTTTAGTTTTGGTGAACCTTTAGATCGTGATCCCCGACCAGAAGCTATGTTAGATGGTAATGCTTTACTAACATTATGTATTGACTGGTCTAGCCGGGTTCATGATGTTGTATATTCAATTGCTGGCAATCAAGGCAAAGGCGGGATTCCCATTCCTACAGATAATTTTAACGCAATTAATGTGGCTTTTTCCTCAGAACGCGAGGGAATTTTTAATAAAGTTCACGTTTCTAATTTGGCTAGTATTAATCAAGGTATAGAAAATCGTTTAGCTGGGAAAGAATTTAATATTGGGGGGAGAAGTGCAATTAATATAGTTGCTCCTGGGACTAATATTCCTTTACTTAATCCTGATGGTAAGTTAAATAAATCTACAGGTACGAGTTTTGCAGCCCCACAAGTTACGGCTACTGTGGCATTATTACAGGAATTTGTGGATAGACAATTACGAACTAAACAACAAAATTGGACTATTGATGCTCGTCGTCATCAAGTCATGAAAGCAATATTACTCAATTCGGCGGACAAAATAAAGGACAGTGGTGATGGTTTACGGTTGGGAATGACGAGGACTTTAATTGATAAACAAAATCAAGATTGGTTAGCAACGGACGCTTATAAAAATCCTAAAATTCCCCTAGATGCTCAAATGGGAGCAGGTCATTTAAATGCCTTTCGAGCTTATCAACAATTGAATGGTGGTGAATGGAAACCTAATGCAACTGTTCCGCCTATTGGTTGGGATTATGGTATTGTTAATGCTAATTCTTCTAGGGAATATGCTCTACAAAAAGGTTTGAAACAAAATAGTTTTGTGGCTATTACTTTAATTTGGGATCGTTTGGTGGAGTTAAATGATAAAAATAATAATCAGGAATATGATATAGGGGAAACATTTATAGATAAAGGATTAAATAATCTTGATGTTTATTTAGTTAAGGAAAATGGGAAAAATAATGAAGTTGTGATTTGTGATTCTGTGAGTGAAGTTGATAGTGTCGAACATATTTTTTGTCCAGTTCCTACTAGTGGGAATTATAAAATTCGGGTGCAATTTAAGAAGCAGGTAAATGAATCTACTCAACCTTATGCTTTGTCCTGGTGGACTGTAGGTGAAAAGTGATATAAGTAGTCGGGCAAAATTAATTGAACATTTTAAAAATCCCTAAACCAATTAATCTTGTAGGGGGCCAACCCCCTGTGGTTGCCCCAAATACCGGGATAGACACGGGGGCGCTACCCCTACATTAAATCCAAATCTTTTATGCTTTAAATATGCTGTAAAAACTCAACTTCTGGTAATAAAGGATCATTAACAATGCCTACACCAGCAAAACTCCAACGTTTGATTAAACTACCTATTTGGGAACTAGCAAGAGATTCTACAGTCAACCGGCTGGCTAAATCAGCAGCATGAGTATTGAGATAACTCAAAGCCTCGAAATCTTCTTTAAATAATAATAAATATCCTGATGTAGCATCATCAACACGGGCTGTGAGATATTTACCATCTGTTCTTGAACGAATAATATAATAAACCATTTGACAACTAACAACTGACAACTAACAACTAACCACTGACAACTAACCACTGACCACTAACAACTGACAACTAACTAATTCAAATCTTCTAACTTAATTCGAGGATCTGCTGCTTTTAAAATTAAGTCAGCAATTAAATTACCAATAATCAATAATACTGCACTCATTACTAAACTCGCCATTACCAAATATTGGTCTTTAGCTAAAACAGCTTGTAAAGTTAACTTTCCTAAACCTGGCCAGTTAAAGAAATTCTCCGTAATAAATGCACCACCTAACAAACCTGCTAATTCAAAACCCAATAAAGTAATTAACGGATTAATAGCATTTCGCAAAGCATGAACATAAATTACCCGATTTTCTGGAAGTCCTTTAGCGCGAGCAGTTTGAATATAATCTTGGCGTAAAACATCCAATAATTGACCACGCATAATTCGTTGCAAACCCGCAAAACTGGTAATACTTAAAGCAATTAGTGGTAAAACTGAATGCCAAGCGATATCGAGAATTTTACCTAACCATGTCAGGTCTGCATGATTAATACTGGTCATATTACCCACCGGAAAAAGTGGAGTAGTCAGTTGAGCAAAGAATAGTAGAAATAAGACAGTAATAAAACTGGGAATACCTTGACCAGCATAACTGACTATCTGTAAAACTTGGTCAGTTCGGCGATTTTGTTTCACAGCAGCGAGAATACCTAAAGGAATGGCGATCGCCCATGTGATAATTAAAGAAGCGATCGCTAATAACAACGTGGCTGGAACTCGTTCCCATAGCAGCGATGATACAGAACGTTGATAAACAAAACTTGTACCAAAATCACCCCTTGTCAAAATTTGCTTTAACCAAAATCCAAACTGTTGTGGCCAAGATTTATCTAAACCAAATTGTCGTCTAATTTCTTCAATCCGTTCTGGTGAAATTTTTGGATTTTGCCGCAGGGTATCTACATAATCTCCCGGAGACAACTTCATAATAAAAAATGACAAAGCAGACGCTAAAAAAATCGTCAATAGCGCCTGTAAAAGCCGTTTTATCACATAAATGAAAGTTTCATCCGTAACTCGCCTAATTAGCCAGTCTCGACTTATATCCAAGGAAATTTTTGTATTTGTCATTAGTCATTAGTCATTAGTCAGTTGTCAATTATGTTTTCTAATATTGAACCAGTGAGATAATAGGGACATCAGGTAAATGTTTCCGTCCTTGCAAATCCATTAGTTCGATGATAAACCCAAACCCTATCAGTTCACAGTCAATCTTTTGTACCAACTTAGCTGTTGCACTGGCAGTACCACCAGTAGCAATCAAATCATCCACAATTAAAACTTTGCTACCTGGAACTAAAGCATCTTGATGTACTTCTAATGTATCTGTACCATACTCTAGTTGATATTCAATTGAGTGAACCGCTGCCGGTAATTTCCCTTTTTTCCGAACAGGAATAAAACCAGCACCTAATTTATAAGCAACAGGCGCACCAAAAATGAACCCTCTTGACTCCATACCAATAATATAATCTACTTGAAGTTCAATTTCAGAACATTTTTGTGCTAAAAAATCAATAGTATAACGCAATCCGTCCGGGTCGCTTAATAGAGTAGTGACATCTCGAAATAAAATTCCCGGCTTAGGAAAATCCGGTATATCACGAATCAGAGATCTTAAATCCATATTATTTACCTAAGTAGTTAGTGGTCAATGAAGAAACAAAGGGCAAGAAGCGAAAATTTTCCTAATCTCTGCCAAATCCTACCCTATAATGTCATTGACGATCACCAAGAATTTGAAAATTTAATGTATATGCAAATATTTGGGTAGAAAAACTAAGTAATGTATATAATTGAACTGCCATATCGCGCCAGCAATTAGCGGTGGACGGATAAGTAAATCAGTTTATTGGAAACGTATAAGGTATTTGATAGAATGAACGTCTCTGCTAGTGTCACATCTTTAAACATCCCAAAAGCTCAGGGAATGCCCATGATTTTGGATACTTTACCAGATCCAGCGATCGCTGGTCAGGTATGTCCAGCCAGAACTAGATTGCAAATAGATTTGATGTTACTAGCCATTGAAGCCTTAGAAATAGGCGGTTCTGAAGCCATTTTGTCCTTTGCTGAAGAATTAGACCTCCAAGGGATCATCAAAAATCGGGTAAACTTATGGCGGATGCGAGCATCTAACCCCATGCGGAGAGCGCATAGTCGCCGGCCTTTAGATATTTTAGAAGCCAAAGCGTTAGTAGTTATTGCCTGCTACATTTCTCGACGCTTAACAGTTGTGATCCGCCAACTACTAACCATATATCAACAATTGGCTGAGAAGCAGATTCCCCCAGAACAAAATTTAAGATTAGCTAATTACCTAGAAAGGTTTAGAGCGCATTTTAAAAGTCGGATGAATTCCCGTCGTTCCGGTGTCCTAGCATTAACTTCTAATGAAAAATTAGATGAACTAGCTATAGACTTATTAGGAAAATTACTATTTTGTACAGGTACAGCGGGAATGCAACGGTACTGGATTTCTCTTTTTGACGGTGAGGTAGAATAAATAGAAGTCAGTAACTCAGGGCTAAAGCCACTGAGCTTGTAAGAGTAATCAAGCAAGCTGTACTGACCAGACCACCCTGAGCGTAGTCGTTCGCGAAGCGTCCCGTAGGGTAGGGTAGCCGTTATTTGAGTCAAGACACCGGAGAATGCGACGCCCCTTCGGGGTTCAGCAGTCGCTCATGGGGGAAACCCCCAAGACCGCGCTGCTTCACTAGTTTTCCGCTCTGTCGTTTGTAATTAAACAGTTTTAAAGTCACTGAAACAGTGTTGCAAGCCTAAAAAGCTCAGATAACAAGGTCAAAGCGAACATCACCTGAGCAATCAGAGAGGCAGAAATGTCAAATTACACATTAGTTCTCGACACAAACAAACAACCTTTAAGCCCTTGTCATCCCTCGGTAGCAAGGAAATTATTAGATTCTGGAAAAGCTGCTTTATTTAGGAGGTATCCCTTTACTATCATCTTAAACAAGTCATGCTCAGATGTTGTTAACCAAGCAATAGAACTCAAAATAGATCCCGGTTCAAAAACTACGGGCATAGCATTGGTTCAGGGAGAAAAAATCATTTTTGGTGGAGAACTTTCTCATCGAGGAAATGCAATTAAAGCGTCCCTAGAATCCCGTCGCTCACTCCGCAGGGGGAGACGAAACCGCCATACTCGCTATCGTCAAGCCAGATTTTTGAATAGAACCAGGACAAAAAATTGGTTAGCTCCAAGTTTGCAGCATCGAGTTGAGACTACCTTAACTTGGGTTAACAAACTCATTAAGTTTATTCCCATCACAAGGATATCTCAAGAGCTTGTCAGGTTTGACTTGCAACAAATAGACAATCCAGAAATATCAGGTATTGAATATCAGCAAGGCACTTTGTCCGGGTACGAAGTCCGTGAGTATCTACTTGAGAAATGGCAGAGAAAATGTGCTTACTGTGGGATTGAGAATGTTCCCTTGCAAGTTGAGCATATTCATCCTCAAGCCAGAGGTGGCACTAATCGGATTTCTAATCTTTGTCTTGCTTGCGAGAAGTGCAATATCAAAAAAGGCACTCAGGATATTAAAGACTTCCTGGCTAAGAAACCGGATCTTCTCAAATGTATTCTGGCACAAGCAAAACGACCTTTAAAAGATGCGGCGGCTGTGAACTCTACCCGTTGGGCATTGTTTAGCCGACTTCAAGAAACTGGTTTACCCGTTTTCACTGGTTCTGGTGGTCAAACTAAGTTCAACCGAACTAGATTAAACTTTCCTAAAACTCATTGGCTAGATGCTGCTTGTGTTGGACAAATTGGAGAATTGGAAATTTTAACGAACAAGCCTTTGCTAATCAAAGCAACAGGGCATGGAACTCGTCAAATGTGTCGGACTGACAAGTTTGGTTTTCCATCTCGATATGTGCCGAGAATTAAATTTGTCAAAGGTTTTCAGACCGGTGATATTGTGAAAGCAATTGTTACTACTGGGAAGAAAATCGGTAAATATATTGGTCGTGTTGCAGTTAGAGCAACAGGTTCTTTCAATATTTCTGCATCAAAATTAGTTCAGGGTATTAGTTATAAATACTGCAAAATCATTCACCGCAAAGATGGCTATGATTACGCATTTTAAGATTGACGGGGATTAAAATCCCTTGAGTCGCGGCTGGTGAGCCATGTCGATAGCGTAGCGTGGCGTTAGCCATACTATCCCTCTGGTCCCTAAAGGGACTGAGTTTCCCACTTCCCACGAGGTTTTATGAATATCCAACGTAAATATAGTTTGCCTAATTGTACCCTGCTCCTAGAGGGGTTAAGTGACATGACACAGACTGCTAACTTTCAAGAACTGCGTCCCCAACTATCTATATTAGTGAATGCAGAATGCTATATATCTAGTTATACTCAACCCATTGTTGGTGGCAGGGAATTTTTTGAAAGCTTAGTTAGAGCAGTCAGCGCCTACGCCCAAGAAGTTTTAAGCAATATCCCCAACCCTCAAGTTCAGAATCATAATTCAGAGTTAGTTGAATTACAAAAAATTAACAGCAACAGCCACAGATTAACTGTTCACACCGAAATCACAGGAGACAACCTGGGGAGAAACACCAGCGAAGGACAACCCATTCAAATTGTCCTGAACACAGTCCAATTATTTGATTTAGTTGAAGCCGTAGATCAGTTTTTTGCTGACAGCCAGACTTTACCAGAATTATCCCTAGAACTACACCCAGTTAATCGCAGTTATAGTGGTTCAAATCAAACCTTACTCAAACAGGCAATCCCGGCTACCATGGGCGTATCCAGTCTAGCCGTAGCTGCATTGGCTTTTAGCTTAATTCCTGCACCTCAAGTCAGTCCACCTCAAGTCAACCCAGAGGTTGAGTCCAGCACTTCTATCCCCACGCCCACAGTAGCAGTAACCCCCACAACTACACCCACAACTACACCCACAACATCAGCAACCCCTACCGCAGTTCAAGATTTAGAAACACTTTTAAAGACAGTTCCAGAAATAAAAGATCCATCTCAATTACGGGCATTAAATCGCCAAGTTTATAACCAAATTCATCCAGCTTGGGTAAATCGCTCAGAATTGCCAGAGGATTTAGTCTATCGTTTAGGTGTCGCCGCCGATGGTAGTATCGTTGGTTATAAAGCAGTCAATCAGAAAGCTAGTGACGCAATAGATAAAACACCACTACCTAAACTGCTCCATAATCCTGCTAATCGCGTCCCGAATGAACCTATTGCTCAATTCAAAGTCGTATTTACCCAAAAAAGGTTTTTAGAAATTAGTCCCTGGCTAGGATACGCCAAAACACCAGAAGTAACTGGCAAAAAAATTACTGACACCAGTAAAATCAAAGATCTAAATCAAAAGCTGTATAGTACAATTCGTCAAAATTGGAGTGTGACTCCCACCTTTGCCAGCAACTTGAAATATCGAGTAGCGGTGAATAAAGAAGGTGTGATTGCTGACTATGAACCACTCAACCAAGTTGCTTTTGACTACTTCCGGGAGACACCTTTACCCCAGATGTTCCAATCAGTTTATGGCTCAAATGTAGCTGCACCCGACAATAAAGAAGCACTAGCTCATTTTCGAGTAGTCTTTACCCCTAAAGGTAAATTAGAAGTCAAACCTTGGAAGGGATATAAGTAATTAAAAATGCAAAATTAAAAATTAAAAAATAAGAATCCAATTTTTTAGTTTTTAATTATTAATTTTTAATTATTTAGTAATTTTCCCCATATAATTACCCCAAAGTTGTGCCGCTTGGGCGCTGCTGCCAGATGTAGGGGAATTATTATCATTTCCTAGCCAAATGCCGGTGACAAGTTGACGACTGGGAATAAAACCAATGAACCAGAGATCAACATTATTATTCGTTGTCCCGGTTTTACCTGCTTCCCCTAAACCAATAGCGGCGCTACGACCTGTACCATTAGTAATTACTCCCCGCATCAAAGTAGTCATTTGATTGGCAACTTCTTTTTTGATAACTCGTTTGTTACCATTTGGATCGGTATCGAAAGAGTAAATTACCCGACAGGTTTGTAGATCTTTAAGATCCTTACAATCACTACTGTCTCGAATTTTACTAATAGCATGAGGAGGATTCCACACTCCACGATTGCTAATTGCTCCAAATGCCCCGGTCATTTCTAAAACATTAACGACACTTTGACCTAATATCAAGCCTGGAACTGCCTCTAGATCAGATTTCACACCCAACCGCTGCGCCATATCTACTACTTTATTCAAGCCAATTTCTTTTGCTACCCGCAAAGCAATGGGGTTTTCTGAAAGTGCCAAGCCAGTTGCTATATCTAAACTACCACCAGCACCAGATCGGCAGGGTCTATAAGTAAAACCTTGCCAAGTTAAAGGACTACAAGAATAACTTCTATATGGGGAAATCCCTTTTTCCATGGCCGCAGTGTAAGCAAAAATTTTAAACGTAGAACCTGGCTGACGTTGGGCTTGCACAGAGCGATTGAACTGGCTTTTTCTGTAATCAGTCCCTCCTACCATCGCGACAATACCCCCAGTTTTCGAGTTGAGAGTCACCATTCCCCCTTGGGAAAAACCAAAATTCGAGCCGTCTTTGGTGATGGAATTTTTTAACTCTGTTTCCGCTTTGGCTTGGATAGCTGGATCAAGTTGGGTTTCAATGATATAGTTACCTTCTCTTGCTGCTGCCGGACCTAGTCTTAATGTCAGTTCTTGAAAGACGTAATCATAAAAATAGGGCGCAATGGTTTTGGCTTGTCTTTCACAAACTTTAGGGTTAATTTGGACGGTAGAACGACGGGCGCGGTTGGCTTCTTCTTGAGTGATTTTACCCATTTCCAGCAGTCGCTTAATGACTCGATTCCGATAATCGGCTGCTCCGAGTTTCCGCGGACCACTGCCACAAAAATCAAAGGCATTGGGAGCAGGTAAAATCCCTACTAAGGTTGCTGCTTCGGCCAGAGTTAATTCTTTGGCTGATTTGTTGAAATAATATTTAGCTGCATCTTCAAAACCGGAAGTATCTGCGCCTAAAAAGACTCGATTTAAGTAAGTTAGTAAAATATCATCTTTGCTGTAAAAAGTTTCTAACTTGAGGGAGACGACAGCTTCTTTTACTTTCCGTCCTAAAGAGTCTTGACTACCTACATATTCACGGAATAAACTCCGAGCTACTTGCTGGGTAACTGTACTTGCTCCCTGTTGGACATCGCCGCTACGACTGTTAATCAGTAAGGCTCGCAACACACCCAAGGGATCTACCCCAAAGTGCCAATAATAACGACTGTCCTCGGAAGCTACAACAGCAGAGGCCAAATATGGTCCAAAGTCAGATATTTTTTTCAGGTCTGTGTGAGCGATATTTCGCGGCTCACGCAGTGGGGTTGAGCCATCACGGGCATAAACAACCACAGGGGCTTTAGTCGCTGTAGGTAAGGGTCTGACAGAAAATTTCATCCATTCTACACCTATGGACAAGGCAATCAAAACTGTAACACCACTGATCCCATAGGCTGTCCAAGTAGCAGCTTTCACATACCAATCTGGTGGATCTATGTATTGCACACTCACAGAAGCAGCTAGTTGAGGGGGTCCCAAGGTAATAACATCACCATGACGCAGTTCTAGAGCATTTATCCGCCTTTTGCCCAGATAAATACCGTTGGTGGAGTTTTCATCCTTGATGGTGAAAGCGGGAGTGTTTTGGGTGGAATCCCGCGAGAGTGAGAGGTGAATTGCGCTGACAACTTGGTTCCGGACGACGAAATCACAAGATTTAGAACTACGTCCGAGAATATGGCGATCGCCTAACAGATTATGTTCTTCCCTTGTATTTGCCCCGGCATCATGCACTAACAGTTTTGGTACTTTAGCGTTGGGTTTGAGCTTTATGGAAGAACTTACTCTAGCTTGAATGGTACTTACTGCTTGAGTCACTTGACCAAGTAGAGTTTTTGGTTTTTGAGGAGGTTGGGGGGAACTCATAAAAAATTTTAATTACTTGGTGTTTGTTGCCATGAAGCAATTAACAGACAGACAATGCCAATACTAATAAAAGAATCAGCCAAATTAAATACGGCAAAATTAATTAATCGAAAATCGAGAAAATCAACGACGTACCCTAAGGCAAATCTATCAATACCATTGCCCATTGCTCCTCCTAAAATCAAACCATAACCCAATTGCTCCCAAAAACTTAACAATGGTCCTGATAATGCAATGGTCATTAATACTAAACTTACACCTAAAGATAGCCACCGTAACCACTCTACCTTGCCACTTAATAGACTAAAAGCTGCACCTGTATTAGTAACATAGGTGAAATGAAATATCCCCCGGAGTAAGGGCAGTGTTTGTCCTGGGTTAAAGGTTTGCACTACCCAGTATTTTGTCAATTGGTCTAATAAAAATGCTATCAAAGCAGCAATCCAGAAGAAGCGATTTTTTATCCGCATAATAAATTTGTGAGTTGTTCTTTGTCAGTTGTCAGTTGTTCTTTGTTAGTTGTTTTTCTTTACCACTGACCACTGACCACTGACCACTGACCACTGACTACTGACTACTGACCACTGACTAATAAAACATTATATGTCGTAGCAGATAAGCTACTATGGTGACAGCACAAACAACTACTAGTTGCCCTGGTAGTGCAAAGCAGGAGTATTTGAGGATAGCTTGAATTAGGGATAAATTTTCTGTTCCTTTCCAAGGCAGAATATAACTAATAATTAAATAAGCAATACCGCAGATGTGAACAGTGAATAAGCCACAAAAACAACTAAAAGCCAGAGTTTCTAGCCGAGGTCTAGCTTTAAAGGCTAAATAACCACAAATCCAAGCTCCGGGAATAAAACCCAACAAATAGCCAAACTGAGATAGCTTAACATAACCGATACCGCCGCCTTCGGCAAATACTGGCAGTAAGGTTAATCCCATGACTAAATAGGCAATTTGCGAGAGCGCACCAGCATTTTGACCTCCTAAACAGCCTACCAACAGCACTGCACCAATTTGATAGCTGACACCTAATGAAAGAGTCCCAATTCCGTGCTGACTCCAGTTCCAAGGTGCGGTAATACCATAGGCTTCTAGAAAAGTACCACCCATTGTGAGGAGCAAGCCTATCATAGACCATAGCAGTTGATTTGACGCAGCAAACATTTATTAGGTGCAAGAGTTAATTAACGGTAGACGAAAAGCTAAAAATTACAACTACAAAACTATATTGGCATTTTTCTGATAAACAATAAGGTGTATCTCTAGAGTAACCCAAGAAAATAGATAAAATATAATCCTACACTAATCCTATTCGGTACAGTGTAGGATTATGCTAACTTTTAACCAACAGAAATTATCTGTGGTTGAGTTGCTACCTTTTTCATAGCTGTGAAAACTTCTTGTCTAGCCCATTTATCAGCATTTAAAATGTCATCTAAAGAGGGATTTTGTGTGTTATCATTTTGATGGCGATCGCAGACAAATTCAATACAGCGAGCAATATCCAAATAGTGAATTTTCTCTTCTAAAAATAACGCCACAGCTTGTTCATTAGCCGCATTCAACACCGCCGGCATAGAACCAGCAGCCTTACCCGCAGCATAAGCCAAACCCATACAAGGATATTTGTGATGATCTGGTTCACGGAAAGTTAAATCACCAGATTTAACTAAATTCAATCTTTCCCAATTAGTGTAAATTCGCTCCGGCCAAGATAAAGCATAAAGCAAAGGTAAACGCATATCTGGCCAACCAAGTTGAGCTAAAACAGACGTATCTTGTAATTCTATTAACGAGTGAATAATACTTTGAGGATGAATGACAATTTCGATGTTATCGTAATCTACTCCAAATAAATAATGAGCTTCAATTACTTCTAAACCCTTATTCATCAAAGTTGCCGAATCTACCGTGATTTTTCGCCCCATTGACCAGTTAGGATGTTTAATAGCATCAGCAACCTTTACCTCTGGTAACTTTTCCACAGGCCAATCTCGAAAAGCACCACCGGAAGCAGTAAGTAATATTTTCCGTAAACCATCTTTAGGAACACCTTGCAAACATTGAAAAATAGCGGAATGTTCGGAATCTGCTGGTAATAGTTTCACCCCGTGTTTTTCCACCAAAGGTAACACCACAGGAGCGCCAGCAATGATAGTTTCTTTATTGGCTAAAGCAATATCTTTCCCCGCTTCAATAGCTGCAATGGTCGGTAATAAGCCAGCACAACCAACAATACCAGTAACTACTGTTTGCGAATCGCCATAACGAGCAACTTCTATGACTCCCGCTTCCCCAGCCAGTAAAATGGGCTGAGGATTTAAGTCTTTAATGGCTTCTTTGAGTTCCGGTAACTTTTCAGCAGCAGAAATGGCAGCAATTTGGGGACGAAACTGGCGAATTTGCGCCGCGAATAGCTCCACATTCCGTCCAGCGGACAATCCAACGATGCGGAATTTATCGGGGTGTTCAGAGACGATATCTAAGGTTTGCGTCCCAATTGAGCCAGTAGAACCCAGTAAAGTAATAGCTTTCACAATTTTTTAAGCATTAACAGATAATTTCAACTATAAATGGCTTGGGACTCGTTGATAAGAGCAATTCCGACAATCAATTAACTCCAATCAAAACTTTTGCTATTTTGGCCATAAATGCGTAACATTACATAAACTACCCCATCTTACTTCGTTGAAGATGGGGTTTCTACATCCCCATCAGTAAGTTGAGATTTTTGACGTGGGGTACATCAAATGTTCCAAAAAAGTATAGAAGAACTAATGCGATTTAGCCGCTATCGTTTGAAGGATTACATCAAAGGGCAAAGAGCTATGGAGCTTGCCTTATCTACCTTCTAGCTATCTTGTCCTCCTGTCAGGGAAATTGTAGAGGCTATCAAATTGGTGGATCTTACAGTTCCTCAACAGTCTATTTAGTTTGAATGCTCAAAAAGTTAGTTTGAATGGGAACTAGCTTTATACCAAATAGATTTTCCTACACCAATTTCCAGTATGCTAGATATGAAACCAGAAACCCAACTAACCAGATTTATGGAAAACCAGATTTATGGGGAAAAAGATTGTTACTAGGACTTACGCACTGTACAAATTAACCATGATGTGCATGAACGAAAATCCGTCGTTTCAGGCTTTTGGCGATTAACAATCCCCTGTTTTACCAGAAACATCAACCCCAAATGGCAATAACGGGGGGCAAATAGATTCTGTTGAGGATGGCACACCAGCTATGGTAACACCAGAACCAGCAGAGGAAGTTGTTAACAACGCGTTACAGAGCGCGTTTGTTGGGAATGGCACACAGCTAGATCCAGTTTCAGGAGAACCACTGCTTCAAGGTAATAATGGGTAGATAAGTGGCTCTGTTGATAATTTAATACCGGATACTGAAATACCAGAACCTGCACTCCGAAGTGTTAATTATGGGCAAGAAAATACCTTTGTTGACAATTCTACTGCTGATGAGGACTTAAGAATCGAGGAACTCAAGCGGGTAACAAATTCGTCTATATCTCGACTCAACTCGGTCTAAAATCCAACCAGTAAGCTAAATACTGAATTAACTCATGAACTTAACACGAACAGAACAGTATGACTTTCTCCCTCGTTTCTACCGTCTTGCGATCGCTAATATTCTTTCAAACCTGATGATTCCTCTAGCGGGTTTAATCAGTGTAGCTTTTTTGGGTCATCTGCAAGAAATTGATGCCTTAGCAGGGGTTTGCATAGCTAATATCTTGTTTAACCTCGTCTATTTGATTCTTGAGTTCTTACGTATGGGAACCACTGGGTTAACCGCTCAAGCTGTGGGAGCAGATGATCAAGAGGCTGCACTGCTAGTGGGACTACGCAATGGCTTAATCGCCTTGGGATTAGGTATCGTACTGTTAATTTTGCAGTATCCTTTGCGAGAGGTAGGTTTTTCGCTCTTGAGTGCTGATATTGATGTTAAAGCTGCCGGCATTGACTATTTCAATGCTCGCATTTGGGGAGCGCCTGCTGTTTTACTGAACTTCGTTCTCATTGGTTGGTTACTGGGACGAGAGGAAAATAGTAAGGTTGTGGTACTTTCAGTTATTGGCAATGCAGCCAATATAATTTTAAACTACTTATTTATTATTCAATGGGGTTGGAATAGTGTAGGGGCTGGAGTATCTCAAGCATCTAGCCAATACTTAATGTTGTTTATCGGCATCCTCTTAGCTAGTCGGAAAGTTCAGTGGCAAGAAATCCGCGCAGTTAGCCCACAAATCATGGATTTTTCAGAGTTGAAAACTATGTTGGCTCTCAATAGAGATATCTTGATTAGAACTATAAGTGAGATGTCTGTCTTTACTATTTTTAGTAATCTGAGTGCCATGATGGGAACGATACTCTTTACCCAAAATTCTTTATTAGGACAGATAACACATCTAAATGTTTACTTAACTAACGGAATGGGATTTGCTACCGAAACCTTAAGCGGAAACTTGAAAGGTAAAGATTCAAAAGAGAAATTGTTACCCTTGCTGAAAGTTTCAGTTGCCAGCAGCTTATTGATAGGACTCACTGTAGCTACAATTTGTGTTTTCTTTCCCCAGGCTGTCTTTGGCATATTAACCAACCATACGGAAATTACTGAACATATTGATACCTATATTTGGTGTTTATGCTTCATACTTATATTCAATTCTGTTGCCTCAATGCTGGAAGGATATTTCTTAGGATTAGCAGAAGGGAAAATTGTTCGTAATGTCAGTTTGATCTCTGCTACTTTGGGATTTATCCCATCAGCTATAGCAGCTTGGTATTTTCACAACAACTATCTTTTGTGGCTATCCATTATATTATTTATGTTTGCCAAAATGGTGACAATGCTAGTGTATTTACCAAAATCTTTGAGTAGTGATACTGAAGTTAATGCAGTTTCTCTGACAACTGTTGAAAATTAAATCGGCTTAAAGAGGGAAGTGAGTTATACCAATTTTATGTAAGGCTGCACAGAATCATGAAATCCATTAATTCATCCGTATTTATCTGCATACCCTATGGCTGATGCCTCCGGCACGCTACCGCGAACGCCACGCAAGCTACGGGAAGCCGCTAACGCGGTTACATCTGCGTTTATCTGCGGTCAATTATTCTTGAAATCTTATTCTATGCAGTTTCATCTTAATTTGGTATTAGTGAGTTAATTACCACTTGCTGTCCTTCTTTTTGACCTTTGATGAAAACATTAAAGAATAAAGATTATTTTTCTAATTTTAGTTCTTGATCATATAATAATTAAAGTTTATTAAATTAGAGTTAAAATGAGAGAAGCGCCAGGGGCTGACATAATTATTCTCAACAGTCAGCAGCAAGTTTTACTTGTACTTCGAGATAATAAAAGCTCTATTCCTTTTCCTAACACTTGGGCATTCCTGGGAGGATATATAGAGAAAAATGAATCTGCAGAAGCAGCTATTCGCCGAGAATTAGTTGAAGAAATGGAACTGGAATTAGGCGAAATTAAATTCTTTAAGTCTTATTTTTGGCAAGAATGTGATGAACACATTTTTTGGACTCGGCTGGATTTAGATATTTCTCAAATAACCCTACACGAAGGACAAAAATTAGCCTATTTTAGTCGAGAGGAAATTAATCAGCTTGAATTTGCCTCTCACTATGATCAAATTCTGGCTGAGTTTTTTGATTTCTTAGGAATGTGAATTAAATAAGGTGCAAAAGTAGGGTGTGTTAGCGACAGCGTAACGCACCATTCCAGGTTACATCAGAATTGCAGGTTATTAAATTTGCGTTCCTTAGCAATTAGTTTAAAATTAAGTATTGGTTAAAGCTAATGAAAAATTCAATTGCAGAAAATTTAAAGAATACACTACCAACAAATATCGCTCAGGGATTGGAAAGTGCTTTAGCTTATTTACCTGGAGGTAAAACAGCAACAATAGAAAAACCCCAATCAGAAGGATTATTTAATCATATCTTATTGATTACAACAGCCACAGATCGCTGCGTTTTTCGTGCCAGACGGGATATTTCCACTGAAGCTGGTGATGCTTATATGCAGTATATGTATGAAGCCACTGGCTTTATCCAAAATGGCGGTTCTTTTAAACTCAGAAATATTGGAGATGAAGTTGATTTTATCAAACGGGCATTAGCTGTCGGCTTACCAGTTCCTAAATTAATCCATGCAGATCAAGATTGGATGCTGATTGAATATGTAACAGGGAAAACTTTGTTGGAATTTCTAGAAACTGGAGAAGTCAAATTTTTGCCGAAGGTTCTACAAGAAATGAATTTAGCTCACAGACAGGGAATTATTTATGCTGATCGCTGGACTGGGAATGAAATGATTGATACCCAGGGAAATGTGCGAATGATTGATTTTGATATTGAATGGTTTTATCAAGGAGGTAATGATGGTACTCTGGAAGCATTAGAAATGGCATGGACTATTTTTAATGCCATGAGAGTAACTAGTAAACGAGATGAATTATTAACAATAGTAGAAACGGAAGTTTTACCATCATTAAAAGCATGGGATTATGACATATCTAAGATGAAACAGTTTGTCGAAGGTTTATGTAACTTTTATCTAAACCCCAATAAGCCTAGTAATAATTGGTCTTTTCCCACAACTTTGTATGTGGCGATGGCTGAACCGGCGAATCGCTTAGTTGCGATGTTTACTGAAGCTGATTAGGGGTTGCTTTGAGTGAGATAATTTAAACCCCGCCAAATCATCAATGATGGCGGGGGTAGATATTACTTGAAGTTAATTTCCTTCATCACTTTCACGTTATAGTAACGACTATCTGTGAGAGAATTGGGAATTTGATTAGCTTTAAATGCTGAAGCTAAATCTTCGATCGCTTCCTTTATAGTATGTGCAGGGACAAATCCCAGTTCTTGCTTAATTTTTTCTGAAGAAATATGGTATGAACGCAGATCGTCGGTGGGTGTAGTCATAATTTCTACAGATTCTCCCACTACTTGACGGGTCATCTCGGCAATTTCCATCAAGGTATGATTTTCATAGCCAGCGTTAAATATTTTACCGTCAATCGCTTCATCTGACCATTGTAGAGATTTTAGATACAGATCGGTCATATCTTCAATATGGATATTGGGACGTTTTTGCTGACCACCAAAAACTGTAATTCTACCATTATTAATTGCGTGGTTAGTGAGAATATTCACCACTAAATCTAGTCGCTGACGGGGGGAATAACCGCAGACTGTAGCAGGACGCAAAACTAAGGTAACAAAACCTGGTTCTCGTTTACTCAATAAGACTTCTTCGCATAAAGCCTTATAACGAGAATAGTCTGTTAAAGGCATTAAGGGTAAGTCTTCTGTGACATTTTCTATTTCTTTGATGCCGTAAACACTGGAGGAAGAAGCATAAATAAACCGCTTCACTCCGGCATCTTTGGCAACGTCTACTAAGTCAAAAAAGGCATCGTAATTAATCGAACGGCCTAAGTCTGGATCTAATTCAAAGCTGGGATCGTTGGAAATACAAGCTAAATGAATGACAGCATCACATCCTGGCATGATTTTTTCTAGAAGTTGGCGATCGCGGATATCGCCTTCAATCTCTTCTAAATGAGGATGATCTTTAACGGCATTTAATACATCTTTGCCATAAAGATACAAGTCTATTACCTTAACTCCATATCCAGCTTGCAGAAGTTTAGGAACTAAAATAGCTCCTACATAACCAGCACCACCGGTCACTAAAACTTGTTGAATTGGATTCATTGATTTACTCCTTAATTATCTTTTAAAATGTGGAAATTGTTTTAGCAAACTTTAATAAGCGTCCCTTGTCTACAGGCTTTTCATTTCCTAAAACATTGGCAGCGATCGCTCCGGCCAAATTTCCTAAAAATGATCCTAACTGCACAGGCAAATCTAACTTAGCACTCAAACTGGCTAGGGCAAAAAAGGCATCTCCAGCCCCGGTGGTATCTTTGACTTGTTGTGTCATGGCCGGAGTAATTTCCATCTCTCCATGAGTATTAATTCCCAAAGAACCAGCAGATCCTAAAGTTAACCAACCTTGTTGCGCCCCTAAATGATATTGCAACCGTTTTAGTAACTCTTCTCGATTACCATAACGATTAGAAAATGCCAGACGAATTTCCTGTTCATCTACACAAAATGTATCGGCTCGCTTATATTTACTAATTAGGTTATAACCGTAATTAGCACTATTAGTTTGACAGTTTAAGGCTAAAAATGGTGCTTGTGATTGAATTAATTCAATTGCCTCAGCATCAATTAATCCATGACCATAATCCGCCAAAACCACTAAATCGCAGTTTTTTAACAGTTTTTCCCAAGCATCTAAAAGTTTTTCTCGTTCTTGGGGTCCTAGTCCTTCTTCGTCTATGGAATTAATCGCAAATAATTGGGTATAACCCTTGGTTTTCCCTTGTTGTTCAATATAACGACACTTTGTTACTGTAGAATAGTTTTCTACACAATGTAAATTAAGATGCAGCGTACCATCAATATGATTAGCAATCAAATGATGTACATCTGGTTCATCACCAATGGTACTAGCTAGGGTGACAGATTTGGCAAAACTACTGAGATGGTTAGCGATCGCAAAAACTCCCCCCAAATGTTGTTCTTTTTTCACAAAGCGGGTTGATGGCGCTCTTCCTTTTGAGGTTAATCCCTGAACTGTACAGTGAACAAACTCATCAATAATAATATCCCCCAACACCAAAACATTGAGATCCTGCATTGCTTCTATCGCATTTCTAATATCCTCAAAAGCATATTGTTGACTAAAATCATTGGCATAACGTTTTAATTCTGGAGGGATAACATCAAGATAATTATTAATCAGTCGTGTAGAGCTAAAAGTAATTTCTTGAGTATAGCGAATGTCACCTCCGTAAGCTCTTACTTGAGCGATTTCTTTATCAATATTGTGGGTTACATCTTTCTCTGTTTCCGCATATTCATCTCCCTTGCAGTAAATATGAGGACGCACTTTCTCAATTACTTCCAAAGCTGTGACGGCGGGAGTTAAAATTACATAATCAACACAAGCTAAAGCAGCTATAGAATTAACACGCAACTCATCAGAAAATATTGGTCTTCCTGGTCCTCGGTTAATATAAGGAGTAGCAGTTAGGGAAATTACTAATAAATCTCCCATTGCTTTAGCCGCTTGTAAATGAGCAATGTGTCCGGGATGTAGTAAGTCAAATACCCCATTACAGAGAACGATTTTCCGTCCTTTTTGATGGTAGACAGTGAATACTTCTGCACAAGTTTCAAAGTCAATAATTTTTTCTCTATATATTTCTAATTGCATCTTTATTTCATTGCTAATCTTGGTACAAAAGTTCACAGAAAAATCGAACAATTCAGAACTAGAACATCATTATTTACTTGATGATTCGTAACTGTTCACACTCCCCCCTATCTTTAACGAGAGATCAAGGGTTTCGATAATTTTAGAGGGGGGGAGTGAATAACTACGATGATTCTAGGTTTAGATATCTGACAATTTTTGAAGAAAGAGGTCTACAATTCTAGTTCTTGTCACATATATTTAATATGCAATCATTAAATCTTGTTGTTTACCACAGATAGAATTTCTTCTATATATAAATGGGATGAATATTTTAGGATGCTTTTAGTTCATTTAAACTGAGATAGTTATCCACATTTGCACTAGGTAAAGCACCTTCTACCAAGCCATCAATAATGCAGTGACAAATACATAAGTGCATGATTTCTGCAAAACCATAGGACATCGTGGGAACATAAAAATTTAGATGTCCAAGTTGACGTAAGGGGTTGTTAGGTTGAAAGGCTGAAAGTGTAATCACATGACAATTCATTTTTAGTGCTTGGTAAACACCAGCAAGAATATTTTGTGATTGTCCAGAACTACTAATTGCAAACAAAACATCTCCAGACTGAGCAAATGTAGAAATGGGTTTGCTAAAAACTTGTTCGTAGCCAAAGTCATTACTAATACAGGTAACCAAAGCACCATCGTTAAAGCAAATTGCGGGAATATTACCATTACGCCAGTAGTCAATAGCCTGATGACTAGCTACGGCTGCACTTCCTCCATTACCGATAAATATCACTTTTCGACACTGCTGATTTTGCTTTTCTACTAAAGCCGCAGCCATATCAATTCCTTCTGAATTAGCAAAAGATTTACCTTGATGATCTGTGACTTGAAATTTCTCACCCAGGGTAGATAGTTGCTGGAAGTAATCATTAGAAAATGGATGAAGTCGCTGCTGTACTTTATTCATAAACACTATCAAGTAATTAATGTCATTGTTTTATGTATACCTAAGCCTTGCTACAAAGCGGTCTTTTCTGACCCAGGTTGGGACGGTCTACCACTTCTTCTCACATACCTCTAAGATACAAGGTTGGGTTAAGCGACAGCGCAACCGATTTGTTGGGTTTCATTCTATTGCTTCGCAATGCTAACGTTCCACAACCCAACCTACGAATCAAGACTTTTTCTAATTTGGAAAAGGTATTGTTCATGTATACTATTTTTTCTATTTTTGAAATCTAAAGAAAATATAAAGAATATCTAAAGAATAAATTTTTATGACTTACTCAATTAATGCCAATTAACATTATTTTCAGAAAATCTTTAAAGAATATTAAGAAAACAATAAAGTAGTAATATTTTTGTATAATCAACTAGTAAATTTTAAATAAGTAGATTGGCGTTGAAAATTGTCGTTATAGCAAGGCAAGAGTAAAGAGGTTTTGGGCGATTTTACGTTTCTTTACACAGTTTGGTTTTATTGTCTTCACCTACTTAAATGTACAGTTTAAAATATTAATAACAATAATAAAGGTGGCAAAATTTTTATTTGTGACTGATTTAGATCAGACTTTAGTTGGTGATGATCTAGCTTTAAAGAAGTTAAATCAGTGGTTAAGTAAACAGCGCCGCATTGACGGTACAGTTATCTGTTACACCACAGGGCGATCTCTCCCGCTCTATCAACAACTGATCGCTCAAAAAGAACTCTTAGAACCTGATATACTCGTCCTGGCAACGGGTACAGAAATTTACTACCCAGGCAGTGAAACCCCCGATTCTGAGTGGACAAACAAAATCTCCCTGGGTTGGGATAGAGAACAAGTAATAGAAATAACCAGCCGATTTCCTTGCCTAGTCCCCCAATCTCCCTTAGAACAAACGGACTTTAAGGTTAGTTATTATACTAATACTAAAGGATTATCAGTAACACTTCCGCGATTAAAAGCTATTTGGCAAAATCATGGTTTAGCAGTACAAATGATAGATAACTTTGGGGGTGCATTTTTAGATATCTTACCAGCATTAGCAAATAAAGCTGCATCTGCTCTTTTTCTGCAACAACGGTTAGGTTTTACTAATGAACAAACTCTTATTTGCGGAGATTCAGGTAATGATCTATCTATGTTTGAAAATATGCTTTGTCCCGCTATTATCGTTGGTAATGCCGAACCAAAAATATTAGATTGGCATGAAAATTCCCCACCAGGGAATCGCTATCTGGCAAAAAGTCACTTTGCAAATGGCATTTTAGAAGGATTAAAATATTTTGGATTTTACAGAGAATAACTGATATGAAAACCATTGTTTATCAATCCTATCGGGGAAATGAAACACCAAATTGGCTGGAAAATTGTATGCAAACAGTCAAAAATTGGGCAGAATTAAAAGACTTTGATTACCAAAGAGAAGATAACTTTTTTGACTATGTTCCCGATTGGTATATAGATAAATCCCAAGGCAAAATTAACATCATTGCTGATTTAGCTAGGCTAGAAATAGCTAAAAAGTTTCTTAATCAAGGATATGACCAAACTATTTGGATGGATGCTGATGTAGTAGTTTTTGATCCCGATAATTTAAACATTGAAACGACAGAAGAATATTTAGTTTGTCGTGAAGTTTGGTTGGATACAGAAGATGATCAAAATTTGGGTGAGGGAACTTTATTTTGTACTGAAAAAGTCACTAATTCCTTAGTTTATTTTACTCAAAAAAATAGTTTTTTGGACTTTTATATATATGCGACTAAATCAATCTTGAAAAATCAGACCGGAAGGTTATCCAGATTAGCAGTTAGTACGAAATTTTTAAGCAGACTTTATGAGATTATGGAATTACCTCTTTTTCCAAATATGGGGCTTTTTAGTCCTATTCTAATGCACGCAATTGTAGAAGATAAAACTGAGATTATCGAGTTATATACAAAAGCCTTGAAATCTCCTATTTATGCGGCTAACTTGTGTTTATCTTTTAGAAATCAATCTCATAAAGGCATCATGGTGACAGATAAACTATTTGAACAATTGATTGATAAATTGTTACAAAATAAAGGAGAAATGATTAACCGATATTCTTCTCCATAATTAAATTCTCATTCCTCATTGGTAAAACACGAGGAATGTAAGAGGATGTTTGAAAAGTTTTGGGCGAATATAATTCACTACTACACAAGCAAAGTCCACCTGCGTGGACTAATGAAAAATCGAGGGTTTCAAACCCACCTCCGTGGGTTTTGTCTGTGTGCAAGATGAACCGCAACTTCTAGTCGCCAGGATTAGTATGAATTAAGACTTTTCAAACACCCTCTAAGCTATAATCAGCAAACCACAATATTTTTTTGTAAGAGGTAAGGTTGTCACAAAATGAAGAAAAGCCCAAATATCGCATTTTATACTTGTTGTAACTCTGTGTCTTTTTCTAAGGTACAACTCTTTTTGAGATCTGCTAAAAAACAAAATATAGACGTTAAGGTGCTAGGTGAAGGTCTCGAATGGTCAGCCAATTCTCTAAGACTTCCTTTGATTTTGAAGGAACTAAAGGATGTGAAAGATGACACAATAGTTCTTGTTACTGATGCTTTTGATGTTCTGTATGTACAGAATGCTAACAGTATATATGAAAAATTTATTCAAGGTGGTTATAAGATATTATTTGCAGCAGAGAAATGGTACTCTCATCAGTACGAAGAATACAAAGATTTTTACGATAGCATTAAAGTTCCCTATGATTATAAATATCTGAACGCAGGGACTTTCATGGGATACAAAAAATATGTCTGTGAGATGATTGATAATATTCTTTCTTATCCGAATTTTCATGAAAACGGTAGTGATCAAAGATTGTATGGAAAATACTGTTTTGAAAATCCTGAAACAGTAACCTTAGATTATTGCTGTGATATTTTTTGGTGTACAGCAGGGGAATGGGAAATTTTACCAGAACTGTATGAGATACACAATGGATTTGTCTTAAACAAATTAACTGGCACATATCCTGCAATAATTCACATACCATACTCTAAAAAGTATTATAATGTTCTGCTCAGGTTGGCAGAAGATCTGGGTGATGTTGTATCGCGGTAAAGAATAATCAACAACAATGATGAGGTTAATGTTTCAGAGATCATGACAAGTTTCTATACGAAGATTAATACACCTGATTGGGTTAAAAACGCCGTTTTTTATCAAATATTTCCTGATCGCTTTTCTCGAAGTATTCCCACTGAACAAAAGTGGTTACTTAATATACCTTTAGAAGACTGGAATACTACTCCTACATTTCATGGTTATAAAGGCGGAAATCTTTGGGGAATAATTGAAAAACTAGATTATTTACAAGATTTAGGTATTAATGCAATTTACCTTAATCCTATTTTTACATCTGCCAGTAATCATCGTTATCATACTCTTGATTATTATCAAATTGATCCCTTATTAGGCGGTGAAGAAGCATTTACCAATCTCCTTAAAGAAGCTCATCATCGTAAGATTAAACTTATCTTAGATGGAACTTTTAATCATGCTAGTAGAGGCTTTTATTTTTTCAATGATATTCTCGAAAATGGACAAAATTCTCCTTGGTTAGATTGGTTTAAAATTACAGGTTGGCCTATCTCACCTTATGATAATTCTCGTCCTGCTAATTATGCTTCATGGTGTGATCTTCGTGCTTTACCCGAATTTAACACTAATAATTCAGGAGTGCGCGAATATATTATGCGTATAGGTGAATATTGGATTAAACGTGGTGCAGATGGTTGGCGTTTAGATTCGGCAGATTACATCAAAACTCCTGGATTTTGGCAAGAATTTCGGGAAAGAATCAAAGCAATTAATCCTGAAGCCTATATTGTGGGAGAAATTCCTATGAATGCAACTGAGTGGTTAGATGGCACACAATTTGATGGCGTGTCAAGTTTACCCTTTCTTAATGCTACCACTGCCTTTATTGTCGGCGATCGCCAGGTAAAAGGTCATTTTGCTGAATATGCACCACCACCACCAGCGGATGCGGCTAAATATGGGGAAGAAATTAATCAATTACTGCAACTTTATCCGTGGGAAATTCAATTAACTCAACTTAATGGTATTAATAATCATGATACAGCTAGGTTCATTGATGTAGCTGGAGGTGATCGCCCCAGTTTATATTTAGCAACGTTACTATTATTTACTTTTCCTGGCGCACCTTGCATATATTACGGCGATGAAGTCGGTTTAAACGGTGGTTATGATCCAGAATGTCGTAAAGGATTTCCTGATAAAAAACAGTGGGATCAAGATATTCTTGAATATCATCGTCAATTAATTAAACTCCGTCTTTCTCATCCAGCATTAAGAATAGGTGAATATCATACCTTGTACGCTCAAGGACAAGTTTATATTTTCGCTAGAAGGTTAGAAACAGAAATTTTATTAATTGCGGTAAATGCTGGTAATGAAATAGCAATGGCGAGTATTCAACCATCATGGCAAAATCAACTCAAACAAACATTATTTACATATCATTCCAGTCAAGAAAACTGGACTAAAGAAGCCGAATTTATTAACTTTAAACTTCCACCCCGTAGCGGATTAATTATTGGTTAATTAAGTCATGAAATATCAACAATCACTACTTTTAGCAACTGATTTAGACGGCACTTTTTTAGGTGGTTCTCAACAACAACAATCTGAATTTTATCAATATATTGAAAAACAACGCGATCGCCTACTTTTAGTATATGTCACCGGCAGAGAACTGGACTGGATCAGCAACTTATTAATAGAAAATCCTCATATTCCTAAACCTGACTATATCATTGGTGATGTGGGAACAACTATTGTACATGGTGAAACATTTGAGCCAATTTATCCTGTACAATATTGGATAATTAAACAATGGAATAATGCTAACGAAAAAATTAAAACCCTATTAGCAAATGAACCAGGATTAAAACTACAGGCAGTCAATCCTAAGTATCGTGTATCTTACTATTATGATTCTGAAAAATTGCAACCTAACACCATCCAAAAAGTAATCAATGCCGGATTTGATTGCATTATCTCATCTTATAATAATATCTATTTTTATTTTGATGTCATGCCCAAAGGAGTTTCTAAAGGACCAACTCTCTTGAAATTTTTGGAGGAAATAAAGTTTAATGCAGATGAAACCATAGCTTGTGGAGATACTCTCAATGATTTATCCCTATTTGAAACAGGATTAAAGGGAATTGCTGTGGGAAATTCTCATCCCAACTTAGTTGATAAAATTCAGACAATGGATAATGTTTACCATAGTCCTTATCCTGGTGTGATGGGTATTTGGGATGGTTTGAAATTTTACGGCAAGGATTAAATGTCAAATATATAGGACTCCTATTTGATTTTTGATGGCTTGCGTGGCGTAGGCATACAAAACTCGGTACACCTTAATATTCTGGAATCCTCTTGCCCTCCTACGCAGGAAAATTCAAGAATCAAACCGGATTCCTATATCAATACCTTAGCCATTTTATGCTTTGTTGGCTTAAACGACAGCGCAACCCATCTACGAATCAAGGCTTTTTTCAATGTGGACAAGGTATTGTTTGTACAATGCCTACCCTAGATATAATTTCAACAATCAAAAGGAACAAAAAAATGACTTTAACAACTCTTCGCTTTCCTATTGATTTGGATGTTTACAAGTCTTTGAAGTTAGACCCGACTAATTCAACTTTGACTAATGAACAAAGAGAAATTCTGAAAGCTAATATTCAACTTTGTCGAGATACTATTGTTTTTTTTACCGCTGTAGCAGCAGCCAAAGGTGTGGGCGGTCATACAGGAGGAGCTTATGATACAGTTCCCGAAGTGATGATTTTAGATGCTTTCTTTCGGGGAGTAGCAGATAAATTTGTGCCAATTTTCTTTGATGAAGCAGGACACCGCGTTGCTACACAATATTTAATGGCAACTTTACAGGGTGATCTTGATGCAGAAAATCTGCTGCATTATCGAGAAGCCTATTCATTACTACTTGCACATCCAGAACGAGGACGCACTCCTGGTGTAAAATTTAGTTCGGGAAGATTAGGACACCTCTGGGCTTATGTGAATGGAGTAGCGATCGCACATCCTCATCAAGTAGTATTCTGTTTAGGTTCAGATGGTTCACAGCAAGAAGGAAATAATGCCGAAGCCGCCCGTTTAGCTGTGGCTAAAAATCTCAATATCAAATTAATTATTGATGATAACAATTCCACCTGTAGCGGATATCCAACAGATTATCTCAAGGGTTATAACGTCGGTCAAACTTTAGCTGGACATGGATTAACTGTATTAACTGGAGCAGGGGAAGATTTAGATGATTTATATACTCGTCTCTGTCAAGCTGTCACTATTAATGGACCAGTAGCAGTAATTAATAAACGTCCTATGACTCCCGGTATTGTTGGAGTAGAAGGCACACCTTTAGGACATGATGCCCTATCACCAGAGTTAGCGATCGCCTATTTAGAAACTCGCGGACATACATCAGCCGTCAATTACCTCAAAAAAGTTATTCCCCTCACACATACCTACTCTTTTACGGGTTCTAGCAGCAAAACACGCCATATTTTTGATGCTACCGTTGTCTCTCTTCTCAGTCAAATGACACCCACAGAACGGCGAGAAAAGGTAATGTGTATTGACAGTGATTTAGGAGAATCCTGTGGTATCAATAAAATTAGTCAAGCCTATCCAGAGATTTTCTATCATGGCGGCATCATGGAAAGAGGAAACTTCTCTGCGGCGGCAGGATTTGGCATGGAAGCAGGAAAACAAGGCATTTTCAGCACTTATAGTGCCTTTTTGGAAATGTGTATTTCTGAAATTACAATGGCACGGCTTAATAAATCCAACGTTCTTTGTCAATTTTCCCATAGTGGGATAGATGAATTAGGAGATAACACCTGCCATTTTGGGTTAAATAATATGTTTGCCGATAACGGTTTAGAAGACGCTTATCAAACCCGTCTCTATTATCCCGCCGACGGACATCAAATGAAAGCTTGTGTGGAAACTGTATTTGATCAACCAGGGTTAAGATTTCTCTTTTCTAGCCGTTCCCCAGTACCCGATATTCTGGATACAAATAGTAAACCTTTATTTGCAGATGGTTATACATTTATTCCTGGAAAAGATGACGTAATACGAGAAGGAACAGCCGGCTATATCGTTAGCTTTGGAGAGGTACTTTACCGCGCCTTAGAAGTAGTAGAAAGCCTGAAAAAACAGGGAATTAATGTCGGTTTAATCAATAAATCCACATTGAATCTAGTAGATGAAGAAATCATGGCAAAAATTGGTTCAACACCCTTTGTTTTAGTAGTTGAATCCTTAAATCGGCGTACAGGTTTAGGTATCCGTTTTGGTTCATGGTTACTAGAAAGAGGGTTTTCTCCCAAATATGCCTATATGGGAACTCATCAAGAAGGTTGTAGCGGAATTTGGGAACAACTCCCCCATCAAGGTATTGATACTATTGGCATCATGAACAAAGTTGAGGAAATGTTAAAATAAGAAAAAAATCCCCGAATTCTTCTGTGATCATCACCATAAATTATCAGATGATATCAGAAGTCGGGGATCTGAATCTAAAGGAGAATAATTACCAGTGATTAAAGTGGCTTTTCTTGATCGAGATGGAGTAATTAATATTGATCATCACTATGTTTTTAGATGTGAGCAGTTTGAATTTAATGATGGCATTTTTGCTACTTGTCGTCTACTACAAGATTTAGGTTATAAGCTAATTGTGATCACAAATCAATCAGGTATTGCTCGTGGTTACTATTCTGAACAAGATTTTTTAAGTCTTACTGTCTGGATGTATGAGCAATTTAATAACCAAGATATAACAATACTGGATGTGTTTTACTGCCCACATCATCCCCAATCAACTATATCTAATTACCGTCAAAACTGCCGATGTCGTAAACCGTTACCAGGAATGATTGAACAAGCTTGTCAGAAATATCCTATAGACTTGCAAAGCTCAATCCTAATTGGTGATAGAATATCGGATATGCAAGCTGCTAAAGCCGCAGGAATCGGTAAATTTTATTTACTCAGTCCAGAAATTTTTATTCCTAAAGAATTACAAGTTTCTGCTCGGTTGGATAACCTGGAAGCACTAAAGTTTTTTATTTAATGAATTTGAGAATATGTTTATTAAATATTCATTAAATTTTACTAAACTTTTACTAAAAAACCAGCAAATTATTTTGCTGTCCCATACAAAACAAAGAGATTTACAAGCAGATGAATAAAGTTTGGCGTTATGTTCAAGAATTGCTAATATTTAAACTCATATATCCCATTCTATTGAGATACATTGACGAGCATCTCATCACGATGACTGAGGATATGGAGAAAGATAAAATGGAGAATAATATTCCTAAATTAGAGGCGGAATATGAACAATTACCTATTCTTAGGTTAATCTATTCAATTTTATTTAACTATCTGCACACCAACCTAATTACCAGAGAAGATTTGCTCCAGCAATGTCAAGCAGAGAATAATCTTTATCAGTTAAAATATGATGAAATTATTCAAATTGAACCAGCTATAAGTTATCAAGAAATTCCCGCAGCATTTAGAGAAAAAGAAGGTAGCTTTGAATTTACTAATCCTTTTGCTGTGGTTGTTAAAAACGTGGAGTTATTGGGAATTTATGGGATTGGTTTTACTGAGGATAAGAATATTATTTTAGAAACAGTTTTAGATAGAGTAGATGTCTTAGAACACACTACTATTTCTACAATGAGGGCAGGTTTCAATTCTCAATATATTACCCCCATAGATAAAATAGAATATTTTGATTTAGCTTGTTCATTTGTTAATTATTGGAGTCATTTATACGCTCATTGGATTTATGAGGCTTTAACTAGATTAGAACTCCTTGAATATTATTCTCAAAAAACAGGTAAAAACCCAGTCTTAATAATTGATAGAGATATTCCTAGTTGGAAAATTCGCTCTTTAGAATTGATGGGTTATGGTCTAGAAAATTATATCCAATGGAATGGATATAGAGCTAAAGTTAATGAATTAGTTATTTGCTCTAAAAGACGTGAAGGAGGACGTATTTCTATCAAAGCTTGTCATTGGGTAAGAGAACGTATTCTTAGTAACGTAGATACTTATGCAAATCCAAATCTGGTTTTGAGTCCCAATATTTTTATTTCTCGTAAAAAAGCAAATGCTCGCCGCATTTTGAATGAAGAAGAAGTAAGCAATACTCTCGATAAAATGGATTTTGTACCTTATGTTCTAGAAGATTTAGATTTTGCTGACCAAGTAAAATTGTTTGCTCAAGCTAAATTTATTATTGCTCCTCATGGTGGTGGAGTAACAAATATTATTTTCTCCCAAAATTTAAATTTAATTGAACTTTTTGGTCAGAAAATTAGCCATTTCTATTATACAGTTGCTAAAGGATTAGGATTCGATTATGCTTGTATGTTTTGTGAGGTAAAGAATGAAGATATCATTGTCAATTGTGAAGAATTAAGTAGAATGGTTGATAAAATGACAAAAAATAGAATTTGATAATGTAAATTAGATGATCATAAAGCTTGATGAAAATTTAAATTTTGACTAACAGATTATTAATTTTGTATGAACAGTAAATTAAATTCTCCTAAACATTGCTTAGTCACTGGTGCTGCTGGTTTTATTGGTAGCCACTTGTGTGATCTCCTCCTCAAATCAGGTCATAGTGTCGTTGGTTTAGATAATTTGGTGACAGGAAGAACGGATAATTTAAAAGTGGCTCAAACCTATTCCACATTTACATTTATTGAGCAAGATGTTGCTGATATTTCCCCAGCCATATTAACAGATATTGACTGGGTATTTCATTTAGCAGGATTAGCTGATTTAGTTCCCTCAATCCAAAATCCAGGAGCATATTATCATGCCAATTTACATAGTACATTCGTCCTTTTAGAAGCTTGTCGTACTGCTAAAATCCAAAAATTTATCTACACAGCTTCTTCCACTTGCTATGGTATTCCTAATCAATATCCCACATCAGAAACCTATCCTTGTCATCCTAAACATCCATACGGCTTAACAAAATATTTAGGTGAACAATTAGTCATGCACTGGGCGCAAGTTTATCAACTTCCAGCCCTTTCTTTACGATTGTTTAATGTGTATGGACCAAGATCCAGAACCACAGGAGCTTATGGTGCAGTATTTGGCGTATTTTTAGCTCAAAAACTAGCGAAAACCCCTTTTACTGTTGTTGGAGATGGAATGCAAACGAGAGATTTTACCTTCGTTAGTGATGTAGTAGCAGCCTTTATCAAAGCTGCTGAATCGGATATTACCGGGGAAATTATTAATATTGGTTCTGGTAAATCTGAAAGCGTTTTAACACTGGTGAAATTATTAGCAGGAGAAATTACTCACATTCCCAAACGTCCAGGAGAACCTGATTGTACTTGGGCTGATATTGCCAAAGCTACGACTCTTTTAAAATGGCAACCTCAAGTACCTTTAAGTCAAGGTGTAAGTGAAATGTTAGCCAATATTGAACTTTGGCGAGATGCTCCAGTTTGGACACCAGAAACAATTCAGCAAGAGACAAAATCGTGGTTTGAGCATTTAGGAAAGGAATAAAAATGACCAACTCATCTATAAGACTTGACCAACAATCAATCAAGGTACAAACTACTGGTAAATCTCTATGTCAAATTACGCCCCAAGTCCAAGCAGTCATTACAGAATCAGGAATTACAGCAGGAATTTGTAACCTTTTTATCCGTCATACTTCCGCCAGTTTATTGATTCAAGAAGAAGATGCCAAACCCGACGTGGAAACCTTTTTTGCGAAGTTAGTTCCCGAAAATGGTCAATATCTTTTAGCCGGACAAGGTTTAGATGATATGCCGGCACATATTCGCTCTGCCCTTACCCATACCTCTGAACAAGTTCCGATTGCTCAAGGTCTTTTGCAGCTAGGACGTTTACAAGATATTTATATCTGGGAACATCGTCAATCTGGTTACATCCGTGAAGTCGTTATCAATATATTGGGATATTAAAAATGTCACAACTATTAACCATTAATCAAATACCCTTCGTTAATCTTAAAAGTCAACACGCTGCCATCAAGTCTGAGTTACTAGCAGCAATGGGTGAAGTCCTTGATGATGGCAACTTTATTTTAGGCGAGCAAGTTGCAGAGTTTGAGCGTCAGTTTGCTCAATTGTGTGGCGTTCGTTATGCAGTTGGTGTTAATTCTGGGACAGATGCCTTAATTTTTGCACTCAAAGCACTTGGTATTCGTTCTGGTGATGAAGTTATTACTGTCCCTAATTCTTTCGTGGCTTCAGCTACCTGTATTCGCATACTTGGTGCTAAACCTGTATTCGTTGATGTGGGCGATGATTACAATATTGATCCAACTAAAATCGCCGCAGCTATTACTCCCAAAACAAAGGCAATTATCCCTGTACATCTGACGGGAAGACCTTGTAACATGAAACCAATTTTAGATATTGCCCAGGAAAATGGAATAGCTGTAGTGGAGGATGCCGCCCAATCTGTACTGGCTGAGTATCAAGGTCAACGAGTAGGTTCTTTGGGAATAGTGGGTTGTTTCAGTTTACACCCCCTGAAAAACTTAAATGCTTGTGGAGATGGAGGAGTAATAGTAACGGATGATTCCGAACTGTATGACCAGTTAAAAATTATGCGGAATATTGGTTTACGAACTCGTGATGACTGTGTGATGTGGTCTCATAATTCTCGCTTAGATACTCTACAAGCAGCTATTCTGTTAGTTAAGTTGCGTTACCTCCAGGAATGGACACAGCAACGTCAAGAAAATGCTCACTATTACCAAAGTCAACTTGCGGGTATTCCTCAAATCATAATGCCATGGGAACGAGAGTGGGAAAAATGCGTTTACCACACCTTTGTGATTCAAGCTGAACGGCGTGATCAATTGCGTCAATTTTTGAGCGATCGCGGTATCGGTACAGCAATTCATTATCCAGTGCCAATTCATCTATCTACAGCAGGTAAAGAATTAAGCTATCCAGCAGGGAGTTTTCCTGTCGCAGAAATGCAAGCAAGCCGCATCCTGAGTTTACCTATTTATCCAGGACTAACCGTTCAGGAACTTGAGCAAGTTTGTGAAAACATTAAGTTATTCTATCAATAAATAAGCCTCAAATTTTCTTCACTTTTGACTTGCTGTTGTGCATTTTGAATGCACGACAGCTTACCCTCTAAGCTATACACATCATTTCTAAAATCCAAAATCTAAAATATGCTAAAGTCTAACATTAATTCACTAAATATTGGCTGTGCTGCTTGGGGCTGGAGAGAAGTGGAAATACCTGAATATTTCCACTGGATAGCTAACCAAGGCATTCGTTCAGTAGAAGTGAATGCTCATCCCCAAGCACCCAAACATCTTTTACATGATGGTGATGATCAAGCAGTATCTAAAATTGCTGATTGGGCTAAAGAAGCAGGAGTAGATATTATTTGTATAGCAGGAAGAAATAATTTTACACTCTCAGATGCAAATGAGTTAGAAACAGAAATTAAAAGAGTAGAGCGTTTTGTTGATAGTGCTGAAAAATTAGGGGCAAAATTTGTCAGATTATTGTCTGGTGATCACAGAAATGATTATATTCTCCCAGATGTTTTTCCTCTGTTGCATTATGCCTTTAATAAAATCGGTGACTACGCCGAAGAACGAGGAATTCAAATAACGATTGAAAATCATGGTGGACCAACTGCAACCGGACAAAGAGTGGCCAGAATGATGGAAGGTATTAAAAGTCCTGCTGTTGGTATTAACTATGATCCCGCTAATTTTTTGAATCAGGGAACTGATCCTTTGATGGCACTCCGCTATATTCTTCCTTGGGTAAATTATAGTCATTGGAAAGATGTGCAATGGGTTAATGGTAGTCCTCAATTCTGTGCTTTTGGAGAGGGAGAAATTGTCTGGGAACCGATTATTAAAGAACTATTAAATGCAGGTTATCAGGGATATTGGGTGGTTGAATATGAAGAAACATCAGATGTTGAGCAGGGAACGAAAGAGAGTTTAAATAACTTGTCTCAAGTATTACAAAAATTTGCCGTTGTCTAAGTTTATTTCATTATTTTCATCAGGGGTTAGCAATTAAATGTCATTTTCTTTAGATGGTCATGTGGCCTTAGTTACAGGAAGTTCCGCTGGTTTAGGGAAAGCGATCGCTCTCAAATTGGGACAAGCAGGTGCTAAGGTAGCAATCAATTACAGCAATAACGAATCACGGGCTAAACAGGCTTTAGCTGAACTTGAACAACAAGGTTGTCAAGCTATTTTGGTTCGTGGGGATGTTACCCAAGAAGAAGATGTAGCAGCAATTTATGAAGCGATCGCCTCTCAACTGGGTGCAGTAGATATTTTGGTGTTAAATGCCACAGGAAACCAACCCCAGATCCCCTTTGAGGAATACACCTGGCAAGATTTCCAAACCATGCTGGATTTTTTTATCAAAAGTCCCTACTTATTAACTCGTATTTGTTTACCCTCCATGAAACAAAAACAATGGGGACGAATTATTAATATTAGTAGTGACGTTTGTTTCCGCTCAGTTAATAACTTCAGTGCTTACGTTACTGCCAAAAATGGACAACTGGGATTTACACGCAGCATGGCCACCGAATTAGCGCCTTTTGGTATTACAGTTAATGCAGTTGCTCCCGGTTGGATACCCGTAGAACGCCATGAAAACGTTCCTCAAGAAAAAAAAGACGCTTACCAAGTCAGAATTCCTATGCAGCAATGGGGTACTCCACAGGATATTACTGAAGCAGTGCTTTATTTCGCCAGTCATGAGTCCAGATTTGTTACAGGGCAATATTTATGTATTAACGGTGGCTTTACTCTTATGTAAATATGATTAAGACTGATTGAGTTATAAACAATTCAGCTTTTTCAGGATTACACAAAAAATACCAAAAATATGGCGTTTCATAATTGCGGAATGTGGGATGTAATATATCAAACATTCTGACTCATGACTCTTGATTATTTAATAAGTGTTTTTAATACAGATAATATTCCTTTAGCATATTCATTTTCTGCTATTTGAAAATGTAATTTCCTAGCTTCGCTGGTTGCATTTCCAACTAAATAACCATGTCTAACAGTTTGCAGCATTTCAATATCATTACCACTTTCACCAAAAGCTATGGAGTTTTGATAGCTTACATTTGTCTGCTGTAAAATAAAATTAACTATATGTTTTTTACCTGTCCCTGATGGGATAAAATCAACATCATAGCAATTGTTTGGATCTCCAGATAAAGGATTTGCTTGACTAATATTTACTTGAATACCAGCTTTTTTCACTAACTCTTTTATCTTCAAAATTGCCTGATTATCAATTAGATCATTTTGTTGATGGTAATAGTAATTCTTTAAAAAAGGACAATCTGCTATTTGAGGTTGTGGTGTCAAATGTATATTATCTAATTTTAAAAAACTAACTAAGTTATTAACTAAATTCTCAGAGAATCCAGTTTTCATGAGATTGTTTTCCCATATTTTATCTTTTTCAGCGTATTGGTTTTGATTGAAGTAGATTAGTTCAGTCCCTAAACTACTAGCAATAAAATGAGGTAATAATGTCAAACCACATTTATTTATTTTATCAAAAACTGAAGTTAAACTACTACCAGTAACCCAACCAAAAAAGATTTGTTTCTGATATGTTTCATTTAATAAATACTCCTCAAGTTCTTTGAGATCATTTTTATAATCTTCTCTATTTTGATGAGCAAGATAAGTTTCATCAAAATCTGTAAAAACAACGTATTTTGGTTCTGGGACAAAAGGTAACAGTTTTATATTATGTTTGTAATATTTCATATAATGCTTATATAGGACTCATATTTGATTTTTGAAAAACACCCGGTACACCTGAATCGCCTAGAATCCTTTTACCTCATGCCTTTTGCATCTTACCTACCTACGCAAATAATTTCAGGACTCAAATATTATTCCTATACATATTATTTTATTTTTTGTGAGATTCGGGCGAAAAGACTTTATATTTTACATCCTATTATAGCCCACATTCACTATAAACTTTCCTTTAGTCGTCTTGAGACGACTTTTGCTATTAGACATGGCTTCGCCACGCAAGCTATCAGAATTCATTCGGAGGCGGGTTAAATAAGAATGAAATAGTCCTGGGCAAACATGGGTTCTTGCGGCTAAACTCTTCTTTTCTTGATGCCCACATTTTGGACAAGTTTGAGATGGTTTTACCTGTTTCTGACCCATTTAGTTCTGTTGCTCAAAGTAAGAAACAGATTTACCAAACTTTTTAGATGAAGTAATGCGGTTGGATACAGCAGCGTTGTCCAAATCTTTGTGAAGTTGGCGGTGGTAGGACAACATTTCACTGACTTGTTTATTTGGATATAGTCGGAAAGTTGCTCTCCGTAATGCCATCATCAATCACCCCCTTGGTTTATCTATAGTATACTGCTATTATCTAATTCCATCACTGATATTCTCAATACAGACAAATGGTTGCTGAATCTGCTGACTTTGTCGAGAAATACATTGATAATTTGGCATAAATAAAATATAGTTGTCAAAAACTCAACTGTCCAAATAATTTCTTTCAACTTTGTTGAAAATTAATTATCCAGACGTTTCGTTTTTGACTTGCTTACATCCCCACCATATCAGTACATTGAGGGTGGGGATGTAAGCAAAACAGTTAAAACTAACATTGTCATTATCTCAAAGTCAGAAAAAAGCATAAGCCTATGGTTAAAGCGCAAATGGCGATATCTACGCTCGTCGCAGCCATCACCAAATTTATCTGGACAGATGATTTCTTATTTCCTGCGTCTATGTGGCTTGTGAGTCGCATATTTATTGGGACTGCTATGTTATTCATTGCCCCCAATTTACCAGCATTACAAGATGGGATTACGCCTCATTTTGGCTGGGGAATTTTTGATGCTTGGGATAGTGTCCATTATCGAGCAATTTCCACTGAAGGTTACGAATTTGTTGATGATGGCAAGCAACATAATTTGGCATTTTTCCCCCTATTTCCTGTCAGCATTTTTATCTTCATGAAATTCGGGTTTCCTTTTGAATTAGCTGGATTAATTATCAATAATTTAGCATTTCTAGGAACACTTTATTTTTTATATTCTTGGGTGAAAAAACAATGTGGTATCAGCGCAGCCCATTGGACAATTTCTGTCATGGCTTACTGTCCTATGTCTCTATTTACGGGGGTAATTTATACAGAAGGATTGTATTTGTTATTGAGTACAATGGCTTTACGTGCCTTTGATCAAAAACAATATGTTTGGACAGCAATTTGTGGGGCAATGGCCACAGCAACACGTCCCACAGGTATGGCATTAATTCCCGCATTTTTAATTACTGCTTGGAAACAAAATAAACCATTAACTGCCTATATTGCAGGTTTATTATCTGCCACAGGGTTGTTAATATTTAGTGTCTATTGTAAATTGAATTTTAATGATTTTTTAGCCTTTATTGCTGCACAAAAAGGATGGCGGCCTTCCTTAGGTTTTGATTGGGAAGGTTGGTTAAATATGTTTATGCAAATTCCCTTTGGCAACAATTGGTATTTTGGTTGGGTTGAGAATGATGAAGGCGGGATTAAAGACTTTTGGTATCCGCTATTTTTTGGTTTAATTGTAATTAGTTCTTCTTGTTTATTCTATTGGCGAAAATATTTCAATCCATTGATATTCTATGCTGGTTATGCGATAATCATATTATCATTAATAATTGCCGATCAGGGATTAATAAATAATTTAATGAATGTATCTATGATATTAGGTAGTACCTACCTTTTATGGTATTTCCGTCAGCAACTAACTCCAGTTATGGTAGTTTATGGTTTTTGTGGTATTGGTTTACTTTTAGCCTCTGGTGGCACAATTTCTTTAAGTCGTCTTGCTTATGGAATCGTTCCTCTGAGTGCAGCTATTGGTATCTGCTTATCTCGTTATCCGCGTCAAGCTTATTTAGTTATGGGTTTGTTTATCACCTTACTTGGTAAATTGGCAATAGGTTTTGCTCAAGAAATTTGGGTAGGATAGGAGGAAATATTTAAAGTGGAGAATATCAGGATGTAGAATTTTCGACTGCGGATTTTATATGAGGAAATTTAACTTTATTATATAAATCTTGTAAGGAAATCTCAAAAGATACCGTTTCCAAAGATATGTTTTCATCTTCTTCATCATACTCACGCAAATTCCATCTTTTTTTCCCAGTTTTGGAAAATTGTTCTCCATGAATTCGGTTTTGATCAATTAACAGATATTCTTGAAAAGTGGAAATTGTCCTGTACGCTGCAAATTTATCTTCTCTGTCATAACTTTTGGTAGATTTAGATAATACTTCTATAATTACCTGGGGATTTGTAATTGTATCTGTCCGATTATTGAAAAATTCTGGCTCATCTGCAATAATAATCACATCTGGATAAGTGTATATTAATCTTTGGGGTATCCATAGACGCATATCACTGTTGAAAACCTCATATTTGTCTTGTTGTTTAAAAGCAAAATTTAGTGCAGCAGAAAAATTACCTGTAATCCGGTTATGATTTATAGATGCACCAGCCATAGCAGTGATTTGTCCGTCAATGTATTCGCTTTTGTAGTCAGCAGTTGCTTCTAATTCCAGATATTCTTCTGGGGTGTAATATTGCTTTGCTATTAATTGCATATTTTTGATCAGAAAGCGATGTTTGTTAGTTTAACATATCAGTAATAATTATTGATTCAGTTTTTATCTATTAAGTTTCTAATACTTTTCATCTGTTGCATCAGAGATTCAACCAAAGTATGGTAAATTTTACTAGGTTAGTAAGATAATACGTAAAAATTAAATTATCAAGTTATATGGAAAGAAAAATAATGACTATAGGTTTATTCAGAAATATAAATTTTTATTGGGAAAAACTCACTCAAAACAGCATTTTTTTTAGTAATATTTTCACTACTTTATTTTTTCTAATTGGCTTACCTGCTATTCTTAATCATGCTATGTGGCGCGATGAATTAAATGTTTGGCTTATTGTTAGAGATAGTCAATCATTATCTGAATTATTTCATAACATTCATTATGAAGGACATCCTTTTGTTTGGTATATTTGTTTAAGTATTTTAAAACAAATCACAAGTAACCCTGTGATTATGCAAATATTTCATCTATGTTTAGCTACAGCATCTGTTTATTTATTTACCCGATATTCACCATTTAATTATTCACAAAAGTTGTTATTTTGTTTGGGATATATTCCTTTTTATGAATATTTATTAATTAGTAGAAATTATGCAATTGGGTTATTATTATGTTTTTTATTCTGTACTATCTATCCTACCCGAAAACAGAGTTATCTTAAACTTGCAATAATTTTATTTTTAATGGCTAATTCAAACGCTTATTGTTTATTATTAGCTTTTGCATTCAGCATAACTCTCGCATTAGAGTACATTTTACAAACACCTTTAAATCAAAACCTTTTAGCTAAGAAATATGATATTATTTTAAGTAGTTTAATTGTTTTAGCTGGAATTACTATCTCCTTGATTCAACTGATTCCTCCTCAAGATAGTAACTTAGCTGGAGGTTTATCAGGAGTTACATTAAACTTTGATTTTAACCACTTGACTAAAACTTTAGCCAGAATCTGGAATAGTTATATTATTATTCTAGTTCCAGGTGAATCTCAACAATTAAGCCTATTTTTCTTTTCCATTATTTCATTAGCATTTTTCGGATTTTTTACAATATCATTTATCAAAAAACCGATTATTCTTTTTCTATACTGCTTTGGAACAATTGAAATTCTTGTTTTCACATACATTAAATTTATAGGCGCTCCACGTCATTATGGACATTTATACATTTTACTGATTGTATGCCTTTGGCTTTCTAGTTATTATTCTAAAACATCTTTATTTTTACAATTATTTCCCCGCAGTTTGAAAACTCATATTATCCAAGCTATTAAATGGACAAAACCTTATTATTTACCTGTGATTATGTTCATTTTATATGTGCAAATGGCAGGAGGAATATTTGCTTTTAGTAGAGACATGATTATTCCTTTTTCATCTAGTAAGGAAACATCTGTATATATTAAAGAGCAATATAAAGATAATTTAAATGATATTTCTATTGTCGGTAGTAGAGATTATACAATGTCCCCCATTTCTGGTTATATTAATCGCAAGATTTATTATCCAGAAATACAAAAGATAAGTAGTTTTGTCTTATTTACTACTCAACGTCAAGAAGTTGATCATGGGGAAATTTTAAGCCAACTTAGCCAAATTATTAAAAAACAATCAAAACCTATCCTTTTGATTTTAAACAGCCCATTAAAAATTAATCATCCTGAATTAAAGATTTCTCCTATTAAGGAATTTAAAAAAGGCTTTAATTATGATGAGCAATATTATTTATATTCTGTTTCCAAACAATCATTATGAGAAAAAATTATAAGTTTCCCATTGCAATGTGGCTATCTAGCAGACTTCTAATATTAGTTGCTATGTTAATAATTGCTCCTTTAATTCCAGTTCCAGAAAATGGTATAGCTGTCACATTTAGTTGGGATGTTTTACACGCATGGGATAGTTCTTGGTATGAGAAAATTGTGACTTCTGGTTATGATTTTTCTAGTGATGTCAAGCAAATTCATACAGTAGCATTTTTTCCTTTATTTCCATTATTAACTCGTGCGGTAATGACTATTGGTTTACCTTTTAAAGTTGCCAGCACTTTGGTGAACAACATAGCATTTTTATCAGCCTTAATTGTACTTTATTTTTGGGTAGAGGAACTTTATGGTCAAAAACCAGCCAGATGGGCAACAGCGACCTTAGCATGGTGTCCTTATTCCCTCTATGGAACCGTAATTTACACTGAAGGGCTATTTTTATTGTGTACCATAGCCGCATTAAGAGCTTTTGAAAAAAAACAATATATTTGGGCAGCTTTTTGGGGTGTATTATCTACTGCCACACGAGTACCAGGAGTGGCACTAATACCAGCTTTTCTGTTTGTTTCTTGGAAAGAGAATAGAGACATAAAAGCCTATATTGCCAGTTTAACTACTGGTTTAGGTATTATTCTTTATAGTCTTTATTGTCAACTTAAATTTGGTGATGCTTTAGCTTTCATTCATGCACAAAAAGCATGGCGTGGTGATGCAACAGGTTTTGCTTTGCAGGGTTGGTGGAAAATGCTAATGCAAATTACGGTAGGTTTTACTAATTGGGAGTTTGGCTATATTAAAGAGCCTTTACATCCATTGTTATTCTTAATAATTATTATTTGTGGCTGTTTGTTATGGCACTTTCGCCTGAAACTAGGTAATAGGAAATTCCGTTATGGATTATATTTTTTATGGCTATTGCTTTGGTTATTAACTGGTGATGAAATATTTAAAATAATACTGGTTTTTGGTGGGATTTATTTACTATGGTTATCACGGAATAAAATTCCCCTGGTTACGGTTGTTTATGGGTTTTCTTCCTTGGCATTAATTTTAAATACGGGGATTACAGCATCTGCGGAACGCTACGCTTATGGTATTATATCGCTGTCAATAGCATTTGGTTTATTACTTGAACGTTATCCTCGTTGGGGATACCCAATTATGTACTTTTTTGCCATCTTGTTAGGACACTTCTCCGTGCGTTTTGCGCGGGATCTTTGGGTGGCTTAGAGTATCAACTAAAAACTTATTTTAATTAATGGTGAAACCAAAGTTTATTTATTTACAAAGCAGTAAAAAATATGGCTGCTTAGTAAAATTAATTCGTAGCAATCAAGTTAAAACCCTTGGCTTCCCCTATGATTTTACTCTGCTTTAAATTCATTTTCTGCAAATTCTCATTATCCACCAACAAATAAGATTTATGAACAAACTTATCCTGTAAATCGGCAATAGATGCAGGAATAATTTTACAATCACTATAAAAGTCTAAACTAGGACGACTATCAGGAAAAGAAGTATAAATCTGTGTTCCTGGTGGCACATTATCCTTAATTAATGTTGCCACTGGGACAACAGGGAATTTTTCATTTAACTCCCAAATCCATGATTGAGAACTCATCAATAGTGCGAAAACTAAATACATTCCCGTAAATAAAACAGAAATAAATTGCCGATTATGCTGATTAATTAACCATGATGTTATTACCATAGTTATTGCTAAAATAATACTCATAATAATTAACAATGGCTGTTTATCAAAAATACTAAAATAAACACAACCAGCTAAACCAACAATAATTAAAAATCCGAAAAATCCCGTCAAAAACTTACTTCTAAACTTCCCACCCTGCCAAATATAACTTAAATTAGCCCCAATTGCTAAAGCTAAAAATGGATATACGGGCATAATATACCAAGGTAATTTTGTACCCATTAAAGAAACTATCGCAAAATAAAAAATTGTGCCAATCAGAGTTAAACAACCCCAAGCAGTATCACGGTTTTTCCAACTTAAATATAAACCTCCTGGCAAAAACAATAACCAGGGAAAACCATATTTTATGACTTCAAGTAAATAATACCAAACCGGACCAGTATTCCCTTCCACAGCTTTTCCCAGTCTATCAAAAGCTTGAGATTGAAAATGCACTTCTAAGAAAATATTGCCATAATGTTGCCATTGGGCAAAATACCAAGCAATAGCAGGGAAATTCCCTAACAGCATTCCTATCCATAGAAATGGATTTTTTAATATAGCTAATTGTTTATTAGCAAGAATAAATAAACCTGCTATTCCTGCCAAAACTACCACCAACATTCCCTTAGTCAGTGTAATTAAACCCAAACAAAACCCGATACCAAGAGCATATTTTTTATCATGACGCGCTTTGAGAACACAAAATAACAATAATAAGAAAAAGGAAATAGTCATCCCATCTAACATTGCCAATCTACCATGACGAACCACAGGCAATAATGTTAAATAAACCAAAGCCGAAAATAAAGCTGGTAAATTTTCTCTAAAAGCTAAACGTCCAATTAAGTAAAGTAAAGGAACTCCTAAAGCTGTTAAAAATGCTCCCGGAAATCTAGTAGTAAATTCTTGCACTCCTCCTATGTGATAGCAAATAGCAATTAACCATTGCATCAAAGGTGGTTTTAATAGAAAAGGATCTCCTTGTATAGTAGGATAAAGCCAGTTACCAGTGTGGTAAATTTCTCTAGCGACTATAGCATAAGTGCCTTCATCCCAATCTCGTAAAGGTAAATTACCTAAACCTATCAGCCATAAAATTAAAGATGCCAAAAGTAAGCCGAAAAAGTATTCTTTTTGTGAGAATGAACGCATTATTATTAAATGTTAAATAAACTTAATTATTAATTATGATGATGAATCAGCCTATCTACTCCCTAATTATCCCCATTTATAACGAAGAAGAAAACATCAATGAGATGTATCGTAGGTTACATCATGTCATGGAACAGTTAGACGGAGATGTTGAACTAATTTTAATTGATGATGGTAGCCGCGATCGCTCTTTAAAGATGATGCGCGAATTACATCATCGTGATAATCGAGTCCATTACCTCAGTCTAGCCCGGAATTTTGGGCATCAAATCGCCGTTACCGCTGGTTTGAACTTTGTCCAAGGCAAATGTATCATTGTTATGGATGCCGATCTCCAAGATCCACCAGAACTAATTTTAACAATGATCGAAAAATGGCATCAAGAATACCAAGTAGTATATGCTCAAAGAATATCTCGTCAACAAGAAAGCCGACTAAAACGCTTGACAGCATATCTTTTTTATCGCATTCTTCGACGCTTGGCTAAAGTTGATATTCCTGTGGATACAGGAGATTTTTGCTTAATGGATAGACAAGTAGTAGATATATTGAATTCTATGCCTGAACGCAATCGCTACATTCGCGGTTTACGTGCTTGGGTAGGTTTTCGACAAACCTCTGTACTTTTTGAAAGAAACCCTCGCTTTGCAGGAGATGTAAAATATACCTTTGGTAAATCTTTATCTTTAGCAATTGATGGTATTATTTCTTTTTCCACAGTTCCTTTACGACTAGCAACCTACTTAGGGATTATCTCCGCTGCGATCGCTATGATTATGATAATATTAGTGCTTTATTGGCGAATCTTTGCCCCAGTATCTCACTTAATTGGTTACACATTAATTACAATTTCCATGTTTTTCTTAGGTTCAGTTCAATTAATTTGTATTGGGATTTTAGGTGAATACATTGGCCGAATATACGAAGAAGTAAAAGGTCGTCCTCTTTATACATTAAAGGAAACTGGAGGGTTTACAAAAACCTGAAATATAAAAATCTGGTTTGATTTTGAGGCAAAGGTATGGCAGCAAAGCATAATATTCAATCAATAAAGTTAAGGTAATATTCAGTGTCAATACCAGAATTTATTTTACTGTTAATCTCCGTCCTCATCAGTGTAGCAGGACAATTTTCTTTAAAAATGGGAGCAATCAAATTAGGTAAAGTGCATGGAGGGAATATTATTAGTCTCATTCTCAACATGATCACCATCCCGGAACTTTTATTAGGATTAACCTGTTATGGTATTGGTGCAGTAGCCTATATCTTACTACTAACCAGAGTCAATCTGAGTGTTGCTGCACCAGCCGTATCAGTTGGTTATATATTTTCTGTATTCCTGGGGTACTTTATTTTAAAAGAACCTATTTTTTTAACCCGTGTTTTTGGATTAGGTTTGATTGTCACTGGGGTGATATTAGTAGTTTGGAAAAAATAAACTCAAGACAAAATAAACTAACATTGAAAAGTTATCAATCGGTGATAAAAATATCTCCGCTCAAGGCTAGAATAGTAGCTAACGTAACTACCAAATATCATTCACCAATGAGAAACTATATTCAGTTAATTATCATCTAACTACTCATGGCATTGAGGAAAAAATAACTTTTTCTTTAATAGTAAATCATGCGTCCAAGCAACACAATATACGTGAATACCTAAATACATCCTCAATTTTTAGAAAAATGTGTTATAACCTACCGTCAGAGCCATCACTACCATCATTGGTTGCTCACCCCTTCAAGGAGTTACACTGTGGAAAATAATAAGTCATTTTTGGGAACGCAGGGAATATTAATTGGATTAATTGGACTAACTGGTACTTTAAGCATTGCTTTGATGATTCTATTCAAAGCGAAAATCTCTGATGCTCAAAACCAAAACGTCATTGTTAAAAATAAAGATATTGCTGCTAATGTCAAAACTCAGCAGCGGTTAGAGGAATTTAAAACAGAAATGCTCACCAGTTGGCAACAAGAAGCACAAGCCAAAGGGTTTGCTACTGATGTACCATCTAACTTCCAAGGGATTGTGATTAGCGAAGCTAAACTTCCTCCAGGAAAAAAAGTTATTGCCTTAACGTTTGATGATGGCCCTTGGCCTAATAGTACGGCAAAAGTATTAGATATTCTCAAAAAAAATAAGATCAAAGGCACATTCTTTGTTGTTGGCCAAAATGTCAAAACTTATCCTGACTTAACAAAACGGGTAGTTGCAGAAGGTCATATTATCGCTAACCATACCTGGCATCATTGGTATCATCACATGAATGCCCAGGCAGCGGCTTACGAAGTTGCTAATACAGGAGACATCATTTATCAAACTACAGGGGTGAAAACCAGACTGTTCCGGCCACCAGGAGGGATTATGAGTAATGGGGTGGCAGCTTACGCCAAAAGTAATAAATATGCCATTATTATGTGGTCTGCTGATTCCATGGACTATGCTCGTCCTGGTATACCAAGATTAATTAACAATATATTTAGGGAAGCTAAACCTGGTGGAATTGTGTTAATGCACGATGGGGGTGGTAATCGCTCTCATACTGTCACAGCCTTACCTGAAATCATTAGCAAGTTCCGTAAACAGGGTTATGAATTTGTCACTGTTCCCGAACTGTTAGAAATGCAAGATCAATATCCACAGTTAATTGCCCACAATAAAACAAAATCTCAAAAACCTCAAAAACCTAAGAAGCCTTAAATAAATAATGTCAGAATCAGGATACCCAGGATTAAAGGATGAACAGGATGAATAAGCTGTTGGACATTTAGATTGTATATTGCTCACAACTAAAACTCTTGTGGAACAGGCATCCTGCCTGTTTTAATTATGCAAATTAAATGTTTCTCAGCTTATACCAATTCTGGATAAAGATGCACATAATCGTAATTAAATCCTGTAAATCCTTAAATCCTGGACATCCTGATTCAGACAAAAAAGATGAAAGGATAAACAGGATAAATACAGATAAAGTAGACATCTCCAAATACGCAACGAGTGGGGATGTTGTGACGTTTTATCAAGGAATTAAGGGGTTCACTAATTCTGAAGCTTATTCCAGTGGGTATTATTTGGAGTTGATGGCTAAAAAACGAGATGAGTTACTTTCGGTTGTTGAGCCTCAAGGTGATGTGGGAAAGCAGTTGAGTCTGTTTTGAATAAGGGATTATACTAATGATGAGAGCGATCGTCTTTCCTGAGTAAGCCTGAGTGATGAGTGAATGGCTAAAAACAAGGTTAGAATCACGGATTTTATAGATTAAAGGATTTCACAGATTTTGGTTATCTTAGCAAATCAAAAAAATCCGTGTAATCAGCGTAATCCATATAATCCGTGATTCAGACTTTTTAATTTGCTAATTTTATAATCAACTCAAACTCAGCTTTAGTTAATGGCATTACTGAGAGTCTTGGCTGTTTGAGTAAGCCAATATTTGCTAATTCTGGAGTTTCTTTGATCTGGCTTAATATTACTGGTTTCTCAAAGGTTTGCACTGGCTCAAAGGTGACGCTTAACCATATTATTATATATTTTAATAAACGATCTGAATCACGGATTAAGTGGCGATCGCATCGCATCCATGATATCTTTTCCATACACTGTATATGAATCACTGGAGTCTATCATATAGCTTTTTAACAACTGCGATCGCATACTGAACTTCTCGGCGGTATGTTGGCACAGGACGAGAGTGGCTAAGAGGGTTTAGGATTCTTCGATTTGCTTTTTCAACATGACTTATTGTTTTTGAATCTAGGTAGTCTTCTTTATCTCCAGTTCTCTTATTTATTACTTTTTGGTGTCCTGATATATAGCTTTTCACAGCATTCCATAATTGATCAGCCTTTAAGTCTTTAGGTTTAGAAACATAGGGGACAGGAACATTATGTTTAGCACAAAAGAATTTTAAAATTGCTTCATAGGCACTACGAGTATATACGGCTGCGGCTTTGTAATCGTTCGCTGCATAATACTCCTCAGCGCGTTTGATATATTCATCTCTACCTTTTCCTCTCTCGGCAAAAATTGGTAATTCTAATTCTGCATCATCAGCACAGTAAAATTCAAAAGCTTTCCACTTGGCTTTGTTTGGTTCAACAAAATGCTCACACAAAGTTTCAAACCACTCTATTCATGTAGATTAATCGGATGAACTTTATTGAAACCACGAAAATTCTTAATTTTAATTTCTTTGATTCTCATAATTTACCCTCAATGATACGAACAACGGGAATGGTATTTAGTAAAAATAGGTTATGCCGTATTGGATGCTCCTTGTCAAATAGTTGACCAAATATTTGCCGCAGTTTTTCTATTTTGTCGCCTGGAATTGTTTCTAAGGTGGGTAGATTTTCTGATAAGATATAACGCATGAAATATTTATCATGTGTGTGTAGTTCTTCAGGTAAATATAGCTCCATCACTAGAGCATCAATGATTTCCTCGAAGTACCTATTCATACGCTTATCGGTGACGGATTGATCTAAAGTTGTGGGATGATTAGAAATGTCTTTGAGGGCGGCGGTGAGGTGGAGAACATAGCTTACAAGGGTTTCTATTGCTTTTTGTTCTGCTGCGGTGGCGGTGGGGATGGGGATTTGAGAAACATAGATAGATTTGAATCGTCTAAAATTTCCTCGAATAGCAGGACAAATTTGACTAATAAAAAATTGAATAATACTTGAATTAAGAAATCCTAATAAATATTCTGATTCTGATGGAATACAAAAGAGGGTACAGTCAGGAAAAATAGAATTATTATCAAATGCAAACTCACAGCTAGATGCAATATCAGGATAAACAATTTTTCTATATTCAAAACGATTTACTTCAGCAGGAGAAGCTTGTAATTCAAACCATTTATAATCTCCAGCCCTCATCTCAAGTTTATCTTTGTATTGACTAAGATGATTTTCAATTGCAGGATATTTTTCGATATTTAATCCTTTTTTTGTGAAAATCAAATATAAATCTTGATAATCAACACACCATCTTTTAACATCACGACCTCGTAAAAAAGGCTTAATTACTTCCGCAGATGATGGATGTTCAGCAATTAATTTATCTCTTGTTTCTCGATCAATTACAAAAGCCTCATTAAAACCTGTCTTAATCCCATAATAAAATTTACCGTTGACATATTCACCCAAAGGCTTACCAGCATTTCTTAACTTTGCTAATAAATCTAAAACCTGTGTATTTTCCAACCTCCAACCATCAGCTTTAAGTGCAGATTGTGGCATCAAGAAATTTTGAGCATTAAACACCGTTGGAAACTCATTTAATGCTTCTGTTTGTTGCCAAGAAAGTGCTTTAAACTGTGCATCTTTACTAGCTTTTTCCTTGCTAAATAAAATAATACTGGGATAAGCAATAGCTGTAAAAACATCCGTATCACCAAAATCAATAAGCTGCTGAATGGTTGTATTTTTACCAAGAAAATCGCGCAACTTTTCGCCATAACCCGAACGAAAATATTTATTTGAGCAGATATAACTCAATACACCGCCAGTTTTTAACAAATAATAACCACGTTCAAAGAAATAAACAAACAAGTCAGCAACACCTGTAAAACATTGAAAATTTTGCTTAAATAGAGGTTTTAACTCTTTAATTTGTTCTTGTCTTACATAAGGCGGATTACCAATACAAATATCAAAACCGTCTTTAATCCCAAACATCCACTCAGGATCAAAAAAGTCTGCGGAAGCATTTTGATCATAAGGTTTCCATGATTGCAACGATTCCACATTTGGCGACTTATTGCGCCGCAAAATCTCACCAATTTCCTGAGATAAACGCTCATCTTCCTGGCGTTTCTTCCGCTTTGTTTCCAAACTTTTAGCAAAGAAATGATCCCGTCGTAACCGTTCCAATCGCCTTTGTTTTGCTTGAATTTCTTGAGTATCAAAAATTGATAATTGTTGTACTTTGGTAACTCCAATTAATGAATTTGCGGCTACAAATTTCGTTTCTAAGTTCGGTAAAGGTAAAATTCCTCGATTTGTTTCATCTTGATCTTCTTCTTGATCAATAATCAAAGAGATAAAAAATCTTAACTTAGCAATTTGCACAGCAATGGCTTGAATATCTACCCCATAAATACAATTTTGAATCAAAAATAACTTGCGTCCATAGTCTAAACCATTACGCGCAAATGCCCGTTCTAAATTCTCTTTTTGTGCTTCCAGATTAGCTAATGTATCTGTCCGTGTTTTTTCATCCTCAATATCTTCTGCATCAATAATTAATTGATTAAGTCGATCAATTTGTCTCTGTTTCCAATTTAGATTACGCGGATCGAGTTTTGCTAAAATATGTACCATTTTCTGCAAAATTCCCATCGGAAAAGCTCCCGAACCACAAGCAGGATCAAGAATTTTGCAATTATCAATGGACTCAATTAAACGCTCCACTTCTGATTCTGTAAACTGGTGTGGCTCATCGGTATAAGAAAGTAAATGGCGAAGTTTGGCCTCATCCCCCCTGCCCCCTTCTCCCTGGGGAGAAGGGGGGGTAAGAGTCTTGCTCCCCTCTCCCATCTTGCTCCCCTCTCCCCCAGGGAGAGGGGCTGGGGGTGAGGGCAAAATCTCAGCAATTCTCAGTAAAACTCTCTCTAAATCATCAAAAACTTCCTGATTACGAAAACGTAAAACTGTAATTCCCTGCGATCGCATCCAAGCATCTCTTTCTTGATCTTGCTCAACTTGTGAGTTATGAACACTTCCGTCTAGTTCAATGACTAATTTGGCACTGTGACAGTAAAAATCAGCAATAAATCGCCCAATATTGTGTTGACGACGAAATTTTGCATCACAAAGACGGCGATCGCGTAAACATTCCCAAAGCACTTGTTCCGCAGGGGTTTGGGTTTGCCTTAGCTCTCTTGCTCTGATCAACAATGTTTTAGGAATTAACCGTAACTTACCAGTAATGCGATCGCCCTCATCCCCCCTGCCCCCTTCTCCCTGGGGAGAAGGGGGAGTAAGAATCTTGCTCCCCTCTCCCCTAGGGAGAGGGGCTGGGGGTGAGGGCAAACAACTCTTAAAATAAGCAATTAAACTTTCATCCACCATGTAATTAACAATCTCACGGGGCGTATAAAAAGAACCTGTTTGTTTTCTAGCTGTTGTTTGTGTCTCAGGATTATAAGCCGCTAAAAGATTCTCAAATACTTGTCCTAATAATTCAGGATCAAGCGCCACATCTTCCTCAAAGGGCGTATTTTCAGCAATAGTAAACTTATAGCTTTTAAATATTTCTAATAAACCCCGTACTCGATATTTCTTGCGACTTGTACCAAAATCGGCATTAAGATCCACATCTTGAAAATCACCAAAAAATAATTCATTTGGCACAGATAACACATTAGAAGAATGATTACTAAACCCATCAATTCTTTTTGCTGTGTCAGGTTTATCCTTTTGTGCAGGAACATCTAAACATTCAAATAAACCACCATTTAAAAAGGGAATATCTGCAAAATAACGATCAATTACCCCATCAGGATCTTGAAAATAATCCTTGTAGCGAAATACATTATGTACCATGTGCTGGGAATTACGACCGCCGGAACTCTCTTTAATAAATTCGCGTTTACCTTCAGTATTCAATGTGGCAAAAAACAAGTTTTGTAAAATGGCTTTGTAATAGGTACTTTCCTGGGGTTCTACACTTTTGAGAATAGATTGAATATCAATTTGATTAAATAATTGATTAGGAACTAAACCTTTTTCTTTCAGAAACCAAACAAACATTAACCGGGTAATTAACCTAATTAAACTTTCTTGATTATTCTTAGCATCTTTGGGAAAAACCACTTGTTTACAAGCGTAAAAATACCAGGCTGAAACCTCCTGATAAAATTGTTTATTTAGCAAACTAACATCAAGAACCTTTTGCCAATATTGATATAATTTAGCAAAAGAATCTACCCGATCTTTACCTGTTTTGGGAATTGCTAACTCTGCTAAAATACGTTGATGTCCTGAATGTGGTTGTTGAATATCAATATCTCTTAATAAAGTTACTTTACCCGCTTTTTCACCTTCACGATTATCCTTATATTTTAATCTTTCAGTATTAGCAAATGCTAGATAATCGCCATACTTAAAAATAATCACTACAGGAGTATAACAAAACTCCCGATTAAAAGCCCGTGATATTTCTGCTAATTGCGACCGCGTTGGTAATTGTCCATGATCACGATTACTTAAAGTTACCCCAAAAATCAAAATTCCATCATAATCTGATTTAATTTGATCAATCTCTAAACCTTGCTTTTTACTAAAAGCTGCATCATCAACTAACCCAACAAAATAAACATCATTAATTAACCTAAAAGAATCATTATCCTTATAGGTATTCTGTAATATTTCCTTTGCCGAAGTTGGCTTATCATCTATATAATTAATAGGTACATTTAGCCCACTAAAAAAAGTCTTTAAAGCGGGTAAAAAATCCATTTCATTAAAAATAGTTAGTTTCATAGTTAACTCCATAATTAGTTAATCCGTGCAATCTGTGTAATCCATTTAATCCGTGATCAAATTCATTATTTATAGATTCTGGAAGGATTTGAGAATTTGCAGCACGCGATAGAGTTCATTACTCGATCGCTTAAAAAGTGAAAAATCATCAGAAAGATCGTATTGAGATTGTTGCAGCTTAACAAACATAAAATGATCGCCGTTGGTAACGAGTCCATAAGTTGGTTTATCACCATTTGGGCTTGCTGTCATGTAGGTAAGAGCTTGTGGTACTGCCACTAAAAATGAAAAACTAGAACGCTTTGCTTCCACTAAAACTATCCATAAGTTGTTATTTAAAACTAAAGCATCAATTCTTCCGTGATAAGTAACACTACCATCATAATCGCTAATCTCAACTGACTGTTCACTTCGCAAACTAAAAGGTGATTCCAGAAAACCTGCCAAAAATAGTAATGGTGAAACCATCAATAAATTTACCGTTCCCTCAGACAAAAAGCCTTGATTAATATGATATATATAAGACCTTTTGATCCGATCTAGAGTTGTTTTTTCGGTATCTTCTAATTCTTCAAAATCTCTACACCATTCCATGAAAAAGTCTGGATCATGCGATCGCCTTAGTCCTAACTTTGTCTCTACATCATAAAGTGATTGAATATTTTCTGTAACTGCAATAGTCATAGTTATTTACTCCCAAAAATTTATACTGTAACTAATACCCAACTGATTAAATCGAAATTACTTAGCTGATATTTACCATCAACTGTAACATTTTGCTTAATTCTATCTATAGAAGCCTTATTACCTCTTTTTAAACCTTGCAAAATTCCCAGAGTTTCATTACCCATCGTCTTTTTGACAGAACCATCTTCCATTTGCTCCTCTTGTACTGCTTGACTGGTTAACCAAGTTTTAAGCGCGTTTACTAACTCTGCGACTGCCACCGCTTCACCGCGATCAATTGCATCAGGAACAAAACGCTCGTTATCCTTATATAAGGTTAGCAAATCTAAAACTTCTTTTTGATTTTTTAAAATTAATTTACCTGATTTATCAATGTAAATTAAATCAAACACTTGATATTGATGATCTAATTTTTTAGCTGGTTTGGCAGGATACCCCAACAAAGCAATAATACCATCATGCAAATTATCATTCAAATCATCATGAATACCAGATTTCTGCACTACTGTAAATCCTGTATATACACCTTTTGGCATTTGGCGATATTTATCTTTATCACGATTAAATTCTGCTAATAAATCCTGACGATATCGCTCTAAAGACAAACTATCAAAGCCTAAACCTTGATTACTAACTTCAATATCATCCCATGTAGTTTGCATTTGTCGCATCATCAGATCATTCATTTTTTGATCAAATTCTTCATCATGAACCATCTTGGCAAAACTATCAGAAAATTGATGATCCACCTCTGCTCCTGCCAACTTCATCGCTGCCATACGCTGTTCAATTCTTCCTTGTAAATTCAGATAGGAATTAATATTATCTGATGGCCAAAAGTTAATCCCAAAAATTTCTTGATTAGGACTACCTAACCGATCAATTCTACCCATACGTTGGATAATTCGTACAGGATTCCAATGAATATCATAATTAATTACCATATCAGCATCTTGTAAATTTTGCCCTTCACTTAAAGCATCCGTAGCAATCAAAATATCTATGGGTTTCTTGAGTTTGTGGTAAGTTTCAGGGTGATTATCTTTAACCCATTCTTGCCATGCTGCAAAAGCTTCAAGACCTGATTTTTCAGAGGTAAAAGCCCATTCTTTTTCACAAAATAGCTTTGTATAGGGTGCAAATCTTTCCAGAATAGCCTCCATTTTCTGTTTTTGTTGGCTATCATCGGAGTATGAACCTGTTCCTGATGCGATCGCAATTTTATCAAAACCTCTAGCTTGAAGTTGGTTAAATAAATACATCGCTGTATCACGATAAACTGTAAAAATTACTACTTTTTGATTATGGTTATTTGCTCCTGATTTACGCTTTTTGATAATCTCTATAATCAGTCTTTCTAACTTATCATCACAGGATTTAAACTGCTGGGATTTTTGAATTTCTTTATCAATTTTGATCTCAAATTTTTGTAAATTAATATACAGCTTATCGAGAGCGTCTAAATCTTTTTTGAGATCCTCTTTAAACTTATCTAAATTACCAGATTGATCAATTTCTGCAATACTGATAGGGCGTTTGTCACCTAATGTATATTCTTCCACTATTTGAGTAAAATCATCATTTTCATCATTTTCATTTTCTAAAGTATAAACATCATCTTCTAATAATAAGGTTTTTACCTTGTTTGCTTGATATGCTTTAATTTTATCTAAAGCATTTTGATGATGATCTTTGATTTTTTCTACTGTTGAGTAAAAGGAAAACCAAGAAGACTCTAATCGCTTAACCATCAAAATATAAATCATTTTCACTAAAAAGCGATCGCGTGATTTTTCATCACGTAATATATCTTTCTTAGCGTCTTTTTTATTATCTGATTCATCATCTAAATAAAAAGCTGGCTGATATCCTGATAACATTGGTGGAAAATGATCAAACAATTCCTCAAAGGTTTCAAAATTACCAAGTTGATGTGGTGTGACAAATAAATTTTTAGGCTTTGTCTTAGTAGGAAATAGTAAATTTGTCTGTTGACCTTCCACCATTTTTCTAGTTCTCGCAACTAATAGAGAATCTGTTAACCTAAAAAAATCATTGTCTGAGAGCTTTTTAATAAAATTACCGATTTGAGGTTTTGTATCTCTGCGCCACTCGTTAAATATAGTCTGTGCTTGTTTAAAGCAATAATCAATGTTTTTTACACCTAATTTGCTATCATAGCCATGTATATCACCTTGAACCATTAACTTAAATTGATTTCTTACATCATTTAGAGAATTATTAATGGGAGTTGCAGATATTAGTAAAACTTTGATATCTTGATTATTTTTTAAAATTTCATCAACTAAAAATTTATAACGACTAGATTTATCATTTCTGAGATTATGACTTTCATCAATGACAATTAATTTGGGTTTGTCATCACAAAAAAACTTATCAGCGCGATCGCTATAGGAATTTAGGCGATCGCTGTTCATATCGGTATGAAAACGAATAAAAAATTTCAGTTTATCAGATTCAAATTTTGATGCTTGATCTTCCTTATAGCGTCTCCAATTACTCTCTAACTTTTTAGGACAAAGTAATATAACTTCCCGTCCTTGCATTTGAAAAAACTTCAGTACAGCCAAAGCACTCCAAGTTTTTCCTAAACCTACCGCATCTGCTAAAATAGCTCCATCATATTTTTGCAACATTCTAATTAGACTGAGAACACCCTTTTTTTGAAATTCATAAAGAGCAGAAAAAATAGCAGTATTTTCTAATCTACCAACTTGACGATTAAAGTCTGGATCATTGTCAATTTCTAAAACTTGATTACCAAATAACTCAAATAATATCTTGTAGTAAATATCTCTGGGAGTATATTTAATAAATATTTTTTCAATTTCCTGAATTAGATATTGCTTGAAATCTACCTTTTCAGTTGTTCCATCTTTCAATAAGAGAGTTTTTTCTTGATGAGCTTGAGCAGCAAGTAGTAAATCAAAATTAAGTAGGGTTTGCTGATAGCGTAGCGTGGCGTAAGCCATAAAAGTTGTCTGTGAGGGGAGGGAACAGGGAACAGGGAACAGTTTCAGCTATCTGGATATCCCATATCCGACAGGGAAAAATGCAACTGTGTTGAGACTCCATTTGCCGTTCTATAAAACTTACCCAAAATTACCAAAGTCTAGACACATCTGGACAGCGATAATCTTAGTGTTTATTTCCTGCTTCATCGCGGTCTTAGAATGACTTCCAATCTTGTTTGCCCGCTCCACAGGCAATCTCGGTAGAACTTACCGTTTCTGACCGACCGTAGTTCCTAAAAAGAACCCTTGCACTTTTTTGTTCGTAAAATCCGCAAAACCCTTATAAATAAATTGAGAATGGTTTGCTTATTTACGCCGTTCTGCACTAGTTGTTAATTAAATCCTGTAAATCCTAAAATCCTCTAAATCCTGGTTCAGACAAAAAAGATGAAAGGATAAACAGAATGAAGACAAACAAAGTATTTAATTAAATCCTGTAAATCCTCAAATCCTGTAAATCCTGATTCAGACAAAAAAAAGGATTCAAGGATGAACAGAATAAATACAAACAAAGTATTTAATTAATTCAATCCTGCAAATCCTCAAATCTTGTAAATCCTGATTCAGACAAATTACACAGAACTTAACTGTTTTTCCTCAGTTTTTGCTTCGGGACTATCAGCTTCAGAAGGTGGTACTAATTGCCAGAACTTAGGTAAATATTCTGCCCAATTGGCGATAATTTCCTGGGCTTTAGGTGAACCAGTGCGACGCTCGTGAGTTTTAATGAGATCATACAATTGTTGTCTGCCCACATCACTTACAACTCGTTGCACCTTGACAATGGCATGATTGACAAAATCAGGGAAATTACCGACTTCATCAAGGAAATAAGCTAAACCGCCGGTCATTCCTGCACCCACGTTGCGGCCAACCTTACCCAGAACAACAATCACACCACCAGTCATATACTCGCAGCAATGATCACCAGCCCCTTCAATCACGGCTGTACCTTTAGAGTTCCGCACCGCAAACCGTTCTCCAGCTAAACCATTGGCAAATAACGCCCCACCTGTCGCCCCATAAAGGCAGGTATTCCCCACAATCACGTTTTCTGCTGGGTCATAAGTGGCATTTGCTGGGGGCTGAATAATAATTTCCCCACCGTTCATTCCCTTCCCTACATAGTCGTTAGCTTCCCCTACCAGGTTGAGAATCACACCATCGAGGTTAAATGCGCCGAAGCTTTGCCCCACACTACCGTGGAAATTCAGGTTTATTTGCCCTGTAAAGCCGTTGTCACCATGTCGAGATGCGATCGCTCCCGTTAACCTTGTACCGACGGTTCTATCGGTATTGACGACGGTAACGGTTTTACTAACTGTGCCATTTCTCTTAATTGCCGTTTGAATATCTGCATCTGCTAGTAACTGATCATCCAACACTGGTCCATTGCTGTGAACTTCTTCATGTACTAACCAACTACGATTAGTTTTTGTGTCTGGTAGTTTAGTTAAACAATCCAAATTCAAAGCTTGGGTTTTATTCAGTTTGACTTCAGAACGCACCGTTAACAAATCAGCGCGACCAATTACTTCTGATAAAGAACGATATCCCAATTTAGCCAACAGACTACGCACCTCTTCCGCAATAAAGTAGAAGAAATTCACAACGTGTTCAGGAATGCCGGTAAACCGTTTCCGCAATTCTTCCTTCTGAGAAGCTATCCCCACAGGACAATTATTAGTATGGCAAATCCGCGCCATAATGCAGCCTTCCGCAATCATGGCTATCGAACCAAACCCAAACTCCTCCGCCCCCATTAACGCCCCAATCAGGACATCCCAGCCGCTTTTCAGACCACCATCTACACGCAAGATGACGCGATCGCGCAACCTATTTTCCATCAAGACCCGATGTACTTCTGTTAAACCCAATTCCCAGGGACTACCTGCGTGTTTAATCGAAGAAAGCGGTGATGCACCAGTACCACCATCATGACCGGAAATTTGGATAATATCGGCGTTAGCTTTAGCCACACCTGCCGCAATTGTCCCAATTCCAATTTCTGCGACCAATTTCACCGAAACTTGGGCTTTCGGGTTAATTTGGTGCAAGTCAAAAATCAACTGGGCTAAGTCTTCAATGGAATAAATATCATGGTGTGGTGGTGGAGAAATCAAAGTTACACCGGGCTTAGAACGGCGCAACATGGCAATATAGGGGCTTACCTTGGGTCCTGGTAACTGTCCACCTTCTCCTGGTTTTGCACCTTGGGCAATTTTGATTTCTAATTGTTGGGCTGTAGCTAAGTATTGGGGAGTAACGCCGAACCGTCCCGATGCAATTTGTCTAATGGCACTTGCAGCCGTGTCACCATTTTTTAATCCATTGAGATGAGGAAGCGTCGCAGATTTACCAGCCCTATCCACATCATTTAAAACATTGTAACGAACCGGATCTTCTCCACCTTCACCAGAATTAGATTTACCACCAATGCGATTCATGGCGATCGCTAAAGTTTCATGTGCTTCTCGTGATAACGCCCCTAAAGACATTCCCCCGGTACAGAAACGTTTAACAATATTACTAACTGATTCTACCTCTTCTATTGGAATTGATGAGCGCTCGCTGTGGAAGTCTAGCAAATCACGCAACGCCGTCACCGGACGATTTTGCAGATGTTGTTTATAAACCTCATAATGGTCATACTGCTTACCATTGACAGCCTTATGCAGCGACTTAGCCAATTCTGGGCTATTCATGTGGTATTCACCACCGGGACGGTATTGCACAAAACCTAAATTTTCCAACTTCTTCGCCGTCAATTCTGGGAAAGCCTTACTGTGGAAAGATAGCACCTCTTGTGCCAACTCACTCACACTTAAACCACCAATGCGGGAAGTTGTTCCTCGGAAACCCAAAGCCAACAAATCACCACCAATCCCAATCGCTTCAAATATTTGCGCTGCTTGATAACTGGAAAGTAGGGAAATTCCCATCTTAGAAAGGATTTTCAGCAAACCCGATTCTATAGCTTTGCGATAATTTTCTCTGGCTTGGTTTAAAGTCAAAGTGGCAATTTTGCCCCTAGTCATAAACTGCTGAGTTTTAGGTTCATGCCACCAAGCAGTTACAGTATCTAAAGCCATATAGGGACAAACTGCACCCGCACCATAACCCAACAAACAAGCAAAGTGATGGGTACTCCAACATTGGGCTGTATCCACAATTAAGGATGTTTTCATCCGTAACCCTTCACGGATTAAGTGATGATGAACCGCACCAATGGCTAATAAAGGGGGAATATAGGTATATTCAGCAGCCAAGCCTGTACCTATGCGATCGCTTAATATGAGCATCTTCGCACCAGCCCGCACCGATTCCGCAGCTTGTTTTTGCAAAGATTCCACAGCCGTTTTTAAACCATTTGGGCCTGTGGCTATGGGGAATAAAGTTGACAATTCAGCCGTTGCAAATCCTGACAACTTAATAGCTTCCAGCTCTGTTTGAGTCAGTACAGGAGACTCCAACTTGAGTCTGCGGGCGTATTCTGGCTTGGGTTCTAATAAATTCCCCTTTTCACCCAATTCCACCGTCAGAGACATCACCAACTTTTCCCGTAAAGGGTCAATTGCTGGATTGGTAACTTGAGCAAATCGCTGTTTAAAATAGTCATACAGCAAATGGGATTTTTCTGACAATACCGCTAAAGGAATATCATCTCCCATACAGAAAGTTGCTTCTGCACCAGTGCTGGCCATGGGGTGAATCACCATTTCCACATCTTCTATGGTGTAGCCAAAGGCAATTTGCTGTTGTAATAAAACTTGGGGATCAATTTTGTCAGTGGTCAGTTGTTCGTTGTTCGTTGACAAATGCCCATTACCATTGCCATTACCGTTACCATTGCCATTAACTACAGACTGACCCTTCACTAATTTACTCAATTCTTGGCGATGCTGTTGCAACCATTCCCCATAGGGATGCTGTTTAGCAATGCGTTGTTTAATTTCCCAGTTCTTGAGAATTTCCTGGGTATTTAAATCCACCGCAATCATTTGTCCAGGTCCAAGTCTACCTTTTTCGAGAATATTCTCTTCCGGGAAATCTACAACTCCAGCTTCGGACGCAACAACGATATAATCATCTTTGGTAATGACATAACGTGCAGGTCTTAAACCATTGCGGTCTAATGTCGCCCCAACTTTTTTACCATCACTAAATACTAACAGTGCAGGTCCATCCCATGATTCTTGCAACCCGCTGTAATATTCATAAAAATCCACAATTTCGGGATATTCAGCCAAGGAAGGTTGATTTTTGTACGCTTCAGGAACCATCATCATTAACCCTTCTAAGGGGCTGCGTCCCGAACGCACCAATAACTCTAGTACATTGTCTAAAGTAGCGGAATCGCTATTATTAACGTTTACCAATGGCTTGAGTTCGTCAAACCTATCTTCCCAAATCGGATGACTAAGGGTAGCTTCCCGTGCCATCATCCAATTAATATTCCCCAATAGGGTATTAATTTCTCCATTGTGACCTAATAGCCGCATGGGTTGGGCTAAAGGCCATTTAGGCATGGTATTGGTACTAAATCGGCGATGATATACCGCAAATGCCACTTTAAAAGCCGGATTTTTGAGATCTTCGTAAAAATCCCCCAAGACAGCGGAACGCACCATGCCTTTATAAACAATTGTCCGGCTAGACAAGGAACAGATGTAGAAATCCTCAGAAATTCTTCTTCCCGCTTGCATAATGCGTTTACTGGCAATATACAATTCTCTTTCTAGTTCATCACCGCTTTTATCAGCACAATAAATGATCACCTGTTCTATTTGGGGTTGATTTTCTTTTGCTTGCATCCCTAATACTTCTGGACGCACCGGAACTACTCGCCAGCCCAGTATAGTTAATCTCTCCTCTGCTGCTATTTGTGCAAATGCAGCCTTAGCAGCTTTTGCGGCTGTTGCGTCTTGGGGAAAAAATATCATCCCCACAGCCATATTACTCAGCTTGGCAAAATCAATGCCATGATTCTTGTCTTGTGCCAATAATTCCCAAGGAATCGCTGTTAATATCCCCGCACCATCTCCAGAATCTTGGTCAGCACTACAACCCCCTCTATGTTCTAAGCAAGTTAAAGCAGTTAAGGCTTGATCCAAAATTTCATGACTGGCAATATTTTGACGATGGGTAATAAACCCGACTCCACAAGCATCCCTTTCTTCTACTAACCACTTTTGTCCTGGATATGTATCTGGAAAATTAGTATCTGACACTGTAATTTGCTGACCCTGATTCGATGGTTGATGATTCATACTCTATTCCTGAAATGTTGAGGTACAGATGTTGTTATTACTGCTAAAGGGAAATTTTCTCAGTTTTGGCACTGGATAAAAATACATAATTACCAAAGTTTAGAGATAACAATTTTAGCTTGACGTTTAACTAAAGCTGTGTTATCAATACCTATTTATTTTTTGTTTGTTTACAAGAATACTCGGTAATTTTAATCCCCGTCATCAATTCTTACTCAATTTCTATTTTCTCTTGTCATAATTTAGCATTTTATGGATAATATTACCTATACAGGAAGCAATACTACTCGGTTAAGCATGAAAAGTCATTATATGGTAGGTCGGGTTTCGTTCCTCAACCCAACCTTATCAAGGATTTTGTTTGGTTTCGCTGTCGCTCAACCCAACCTACATTTCCTTAACCGACAAGTATTGATACAGGAAGGGTAATCAACCTGTCTAAAAACCCAATTGCTGCCTAAATCGCAGACACCATACCTTGACAATTAAACGGCGGTTGCTCTACTTGGTGAGACCCCACCTCTGGTTTAGAAACCGCAAGGAATCTAAATTAAGTGGTTTCGGTGAACTAAGAATCTCACTGACTTTAGCCGCTGAGAGTGTCAATGCACTATATAAACAAACTACCCTAATCCAGAAAGACCTGTAAATCCAACGGTTTTGAAGTTTGCAGTTTTTTTGCTCACGGCTTACACCATGCAAGCTATTCTTGTTCTTTGCTGATTACTGATAGCTCCCAAAAATTAGCCTATTTTCACTATATGCCCATTTGACAATTCCTAAAACATATCTATTTTTCCCTGTATTCTGGCTGTTTATTCATGACCAACCACAGGAACTTGAGATTTTAGATTCAAACCCCAAAACCTAAAATTTTAGAGATGAGGATAGGGTGTCCGAATTTCACCTTTAACCCCCAACAGTATCATAGCAGGCTCCAATTAATTTGTATTATTTAAGACAATTGCAGCTAGTATTTTTAGCATAGTAACTGCCTGCTACTCTGAATAAGAGACACAGACCCAAGATAAATAATATCACGAATATTTCTAAAAAAGGTAATTATTTTTTAAATTTTCTGATAAATTTTCGCTAGGCTGGGTTTTGATTGATAACTTTTAAAAATACCCAGTCAATGATCTTGAAAATCCTAAATTCTGTATTACCGCTACTGTCAACAGCACTGTGTTTGACTCCTACTTATGGGGCATTTGCTCAAGATACTCCTAGTTTACTAACTCCCGTTCCCACTTCCGTTAGTGCTGGTAATCAAATTATTCTCAATGGACGGATTTTACCAGGAGCATGGTTACAACCAACAGCAACCACCATTAAAGGACAAACTTATCTAAGTGATGGTGCAGTTAAGCAATTAATAGGGATAGATTTACTCAATAGCAGTAATCCTGGCAAACAACCAGTACAGTGGTTTTCTGGCTTGACAAATCCCCTCATTTTTAACACGAATCTTAGCGGAGGATATCGTTATTTAGATATTACTCAATTAGCCCAAACAGCTAAATGGCAAATTCAAGCTAATGGTAACACTTTGGTAATTTCTACTCCCCCTTCTCAACTGAAAAACATTCGTCTGGGTAAACAACCAAAAGGAGATAGAGTTGTCCTCGATTTAGATATAGCGACCCCTTGGCAAATTCGACAAGAATTACCAGTTAAAAAAGTAGTAGATCCTGATGAGATTATCTCTAAATCTACCACACCACCCAACAGAGAATGGACGCTTACCCTAGATGGTATTGCTGATCCGACTTTAATACAACGCTATAACTCTCAACCCACTACACCACCCATTTCCGTATCAATAATTCAAAAAGTGGAAGTGGTTAATAATCAAACAATTCTCCGTCTTAGTATTCCCTTTGGTCAGTCTCTACAAGTTAGCACTATTCCCCAACCCAATCGCTTAGTTATTGATATTCAACCTGATGCCATGGTGGAAAAAACTATTGCTTGGGCGCAGGGATTACAATGGCGACAGCAGTTGGTAACTTTAGGAACAGATCGCTTTCCTGTGGTTTGGTTAGATATTAACCCTCGGTCTGTGGGATTAAGTATTAAGCCTATAATTACTAATCCGCAAACATTAACTGGTACAGCCCCTTTAATCCAAACTGCTCAAAATTACTTAGCAGTAGCCGCAGTTAATGGTGGTTATTTTAACCGTAATAATAAATTACCTTTAGGCGCAATTCGGCGAGATAATCAGTGGATATCCGGTCCAATTCTTAACCGAGGAGCGATCGCTTGGAATAATAACGGACAATTTTATTTTGGTCGCCTCACCCTCACAGAAACCCTAATTACCAACAATAATCAACGTTTACCCATTTCCTTACTTAATACTGGCTATGTCCAACGCGGTATTGCTCGTTATACTCCAGTATGGGGAAATACTTATACACCTTTAGCTGATAATGAAATTATCGTAGTTGTCGAAAACAATCAAGTAATTAATCAGTTAGCAGGTGATAAAAGTGGTATAACTGCTATTCCCATTCCCCAAAATGGTTATCTCCTCATCTTCCGCAATCAGACACCACAATTACCCATGGGGACAAAAGTTTCCCTTACCAGCAACACCACCACACCTGAATTTAGTCGCTACCCCCACATTATTGGCGCAGGTCCCCTATTAGTCCAAAATCGGCAAATAGTCCTGGACGGACCAGCAGAAACATTCAGCCCTGCTTTTATGAAAGGTCAAGCAGTTCGTAGCAGTATTTGTACTACTTCCAGAGGTAATCTGATGATTGCTGCTGTACATAATCGGGCTGGTGGTGGTGGTCCAACCTTGGAGGAACAGGCAAAATTAATGCAAACAATGGGTTGTATCAATGCTTTAAATTTAGATGGTGGTAGTTCTACCAGTCTTTATTTAGGCGGTCAGTTACTTGACCGTTCCCCCAATACAGCAGCCCGTGTTCACAATGGGATTGGGCTTTTTATATCACCAAAGAGGCAATAGAGAATTTTTAACAACTGACCACTAACCACTGACAACTGACAACTGACCACCAACAAAAGAGATTATTTTTTGATGAAGACTTTGTGTGGACATATTACTTTAAGCAAGGGACTTTACCAGTCAATGGTGAGTTTTGCTATCTTTATCAAAGTGGCTAAATCTGGCCCCCTTTTCCATCAACTGTTCCCACTAAAAACAGGTTTGTTATGTCTCCAACTGAGGTAACTATGGCTAAATTATCAGAAACTGCCCCAAATACTCTCACTCTGCAACCAACAATTAATTCTAGAAGTATTGCTGCTGGTGAATTACGTCCGTGGGGTTCGTTCACAGTCTTGGAAGAAGGGCGTGGATATAAAATTAAGCGAATTGAAGTCAAGCCCGGACATCGCCTCAGTTTACAAATGCACCACCACCGCAGTGAACACTGGATTGTTGTTTCCGGTACAGCTAAGGTAGTTTGTGGTGATCAAGAAATTTTACTAAGCAATAATCAATCTACTTATGTTCCCCAATGTACAACTCATCGGTTAGAAAATCCCGGTGTGATTCCCTTGGTTTTAATTGAAGTCCAAAATGGCGAATATCTCGGAGAAGATGATATTATTCGCTATCAAGATGATTATGCCCGTTTGGAAAAGTAGGCAGGGGAGCAGGGGGCAGGGGAGAGAAATATTCTTTTACAACTGACCACTGTACGGGCGAAGCATTTGGAGAACTATTTTTGGCAATGACCGATAATTTATGACCGATAATTTATCTTCCAAATGCTTCGCCCCTACTGACAACTGACAACTGTACGGGCGAAGCATTTGGAGAACTATTTTTGGCAATGACCGATAATTTATCTTCCAAATGCTTCGCCCCTACTAACAACTGACAACTGTACGGGCGAAGCATTTGAAGAACTATTTTTGGCAATGACCGATAATTTATCTTGCAAATGCTTCGCCCCTACTAACAACTGACTAATAAGAAAATTCCATGATTCATTTCAGTCCAACAGCCATTAATGAAATCGGGCGCTTAAAATCTAAACAACCATCAGATACCTTATTTCGCTTGCGAGTCAAATCTGGAGGTTGTGCTGATTGGTTTTACGATCTGGCTTTTGATACCACAGTCCAATTTCAAGATCGGGTTTTAGCGTTGGATGATATTCGCGTAGTTATAGACCCAGAAAGCCTAAATTACATCACTGGGTTATCACTAGATTATTCAGAAGATTTGACAGGTGGCGGTTTTCGCTTTCATAATCCCCAAGCAACATCCACCTGTAACTGTGGCAATTCTTTCTCTATTAGTCAGTAGTCATTGGTCATTGGTCATTGGTCATTGGTCATTGGTCATTGGTCATTGGTCATTGGTCATTGGTCATTGGTCATTGGTCATTGGTCATTGGGAAAATTCTTTCTCCCCCCCAACTTCCCCAACTTCCCCAACTTCCTCTACTCCCCCAACTTCCCCAACTTCCCCAACTTCCCCAACTTCCTCTACTCCCCCAACTTCCCTGTTCCCTCCCAAAAATGATTGACAGAAAATCAAAAAAAAAGATATAATCAGGATTTGTTAAAACTTAGATCATAAAGCAGCTTCACGCGCTGTAACTCATGCCAACAATACAGCAGCTAATACGTAGTGAGCGCGAACTAGCGCGTCAGAAAACCAAGTCCCCTGCTCTGAAGCAATGCCCGCAACGGCGAGGCGTTTGCACCAGAGTATACACAACTACACCTAAAAAGCCTAACTCAGCACTCCGCAAGGTAGCCAGGGTAAGACTTACCTCTGGATTTGAAGTAACAGCTTACATCCCAGGTATCGGTCATAACTTACAAGAACATTCCGTAGTTATGATTCGTGGTGGTCGGGTCAAAGACTTGCCCGGAGTTAGATACCACATTATTCGTGGCACATTAGATACAGCCGGAGTTAAAGACCGCAAACAAGGCCGTTCCAAATATGGAACTAAGCTCCCAAAAGCAGGTAAAAAATAGGTAAGCGGCGGTTAATCGCGTTAAATACGGTTAATCGTCCTCCCTGCAAACTGCGTAATAAACCAGCAGTAACGAATTTTTTTTCAGAAAATCAAACTGGATCTGGCATAAAAACAAGTTGTATGAGTTTGGAGAAAATAATCTTGTCAACGATAACAGCACTTTAATCTAAATTTTAAAGTTGATTACGTTGTCGTCTTCTGTGTCTGGTAGCAGATAATAAGTGAATTAATTCAGCCTCCTCTCAACTGATAGCGATAGCATGGCTCAAGCCATAAAGGAAAACACAGGGAAAATCAGCGGCTAAATAAACCGCTCTTAGTCTCCTGTGTTCTGATAGCATATAATTTCGTGGTCAAATTCCGTATTCAAGGATGAAGTATGTCTCGTCGTGGTGTTAGTCAAAGGCGCACAGTCCCGCCTGACTCAGTGTATAATAGTCGCCTTATCAGCATGATGATGCGCCGGATCATGCGTCATGGCAAAAAATCAATTGCCGCAAGAATAGTTTATGACGCTTTGAAAACTATTGAAGAACGTACTGGTGGAAGTCCATTAGAAACTTTTGAAAAAGCGGTGCGTAATGCGACACCATTAGTAGAAGTTAAAGCTCGCCGCGTTGGTGGAGCAACTTACCAAGTACCAATGGAAGTGCGTACAGATCGCGGTACTACCCTAGCATTGCGGTGGTTAGTTCAGTATTCTCGCCAACGTCCAGGTAGAACCATGGCCGGAAGATTGGCTAATGAATTAATGGATGCAGCGAATGAAACTGGTAGTGCTATTCGTAAGCGCGAAGAAACACATCGGATGGCGGAAGCGAACAAAGCGTTTGCACATTATCGTTACTAACTAGAAAAACGATATATCGTCTTCTCGTGTGCGGTATATCGTAGAATTTATAGCTAATGCCCAAAAAGGCAACTGCCTAGCTAGGCTAACAAAAAAAGACGGTTTTCCGTAAAAGTATAGAATCTTAACAAAGAGTAATATACGAGATATCATGAGGCGACAACGTTAGGAGGTAACTGTGGCACGCACGAACCCGCTAGAGAAAGTACGCAATATCGGTATTGCGGCGCATATAGATGCGGGCAAAACAACGACAACAGAGAGAATATTATTTTACTCTGGGATCATTCATAAAATTGGCGAAGTTCACGAAGGAACAGCCGTTACAGACTGGATGGAACAAGAACGGGAGCGGGGAATTACCATCACTGCTGCTGCCATTAGTACCAGTTGGAATGATCATCAAATTAACATTATTGATACTCCCGGTCACGTGGACTTCACCATTGAAGTTGAGCGTTCCATGCGAGTATTAGATGGTGTAATCGCTGTATTTTGTTCCGTAGGTGGTGTTCAACCCCAATCAGAAACAGTATGGCGACAAGCAGACCGCTATAAAGTCCCTCGCATTGCCTTTATTAACAAGATGGATCGCACCGGTGCGAACTTCTATAGAGTGCATGACCAAATGGTCGATCGCTTGCGAGCTAATGCGATCGCTATTCAACTGCCTATCGGTAGTGAAACTGAATTTAAGGGGATTATTGACTTGGTGAAAATGTGTGCATATATGTACACAAACGACCAAGGAACTGATATCCAAACAGTAGAAATTCCCGCTGAACTAGCCGAAAAAGCCGCCGAATACCGCATCAAGTTGGTAGAAGCAGTATCAGAAACTAGTGATGTGCTGATGAATAAGTACTTCGAGGGCGAAGAACTGACAGAAGCAGAAATCTGTACTGCCCTCCGCAAAGGAACAATTGCTGGAACAATAGTCCCAGTGCTTTGCGGTTCAGCCTTTAAGAACAAAGGCGTGCAATTGATGTTGGATGCGGTGATAGATTATCTACCATCACCACTGGAAGTGCCACCAATTCAAGGCACACTGCTCAACGGTGATCCCGTAGAACGTCATGCTGATGATAACGAACCATTATCAGCGTTGGCATTTAAGATTATGGCTGATCCTTACGGTCGCCTCACCTTCGTTCGTGTTTATTCTGGTGTACTGAAGAAAGGTAGTTACGTTCTTAACGTCAGCAAGAATAAAAAAGAACGGATCTCTCGGTTAGTGCTGATGAAAGCAGATGACCGACAAGACGTAGATGAACTACGGGCGGGTGATTTAGGTGCTGCTTTGGGATTGAAAGACACATTGACAGGTGATACCCTTTGTGATGAAGGTTTCCCAGTAATTCTGGAATCCCTGTTTATTCCTGAACCTGTGATCTCGGTAGCGGTTGAACCCAAAACCAAGAACGACATGGATAAGCTTTCCAAAGCACTGCAATCTTTGAGTGAAGAAGACCCCACCTTCCGGGTGCGTGTTGATCCAGAAACCAACCAAACCGTGATTGCGGGCATGGGAGAATTGCACCTAGAAATTCTTGTAGATCGGATGTTACGGGAATTTAAAGTAGAAGCAAACGTTGGTGCGCCCCAAGTGGCTTACCGCGAAACCATCCGCAAAGCCGTCGAAAAAATTGATGGTAAATTTATTCGCCAAAGTGGTGGTAAGGGGCAATACGGTCACGTAGTGATCAACTTAGAACCAGGAGAACCAGGCACTGGTTTTGTCTTTGTTTCTAAAATTGTCGGTGGGATTGTTCCCAAAGAGTACGTAGGACCTGCGGAACAGGGCATGAAAGAATGTTGTGAATCTGGTATTTTAGCCGGATATCCACTCATTGATGTCAAAGCTACCTTGATACATGGTTCTTATCACGACGTAGACTCTTCAGAAATGGCTTTCAAAATTGCCGGTTCTATGGCAATGAAAGAAGCGGCATCAAAAGCCTCTCCGGTGATTTTAGAGCCGATCATGAAAGTTGAAGTAGAAGTACCTGAAGACTACATCGGTAACGTGATTGGTGACTTAATCTCCCGCAGAGGACAGATTGAAAGCCAAAGCACTGAACAAGGACTGGCAAAGGTGGTATCGAAAGTTCCACTGGCAACCATGTTTGGTTATGCCACTGATATCCGGTCGAAAACCCAAGGTCGGGGTATCTTTACGATGGAATTTAGTACCTACGAAGAGGTGCCTCGCAGCGTAGCTGAGGGAATCATCTCAAAAAGTAAAGGGAACGCTTAATTAAAAAAGGAAACGATTATTCATGGCACGCGCAAAGTTTGAAAGAACTAAACCTCACGTTAATATCGGTACTGTTGGTCACGTTGACCACGGCAAAACTACTTTAACAGCAGCTATTACCATGACCTTGGCCGCTAATGGTCAAGCGGTGGGTAAGGGTTACGACCAAATTGATAATGCACCAGAAGAAAAAGCTCGGGGTATTACAATCAATACCGCTCACGTTGAGTATGAGACAGGCAGCCGTCACTATGCTCACGTAGATTGTCCTGGACACGCTGACTATGTGAAAAACATGATCACTGGTGCGGCGCAAATGGATGGAGGCATCCTCGTAGTTGCGGCTACGGATGGTCCCATGCCCCAAACTCGTGAACACATCCTCTTGGCAAAACAAGTCGGTGTTCCTAGTCTGGTCGTGTTCTTGAACAAACAAGACATGATGGACGACGAAGAGTTGATGGAATTGGTAGAAATGGAATTGCGGGAATTGCTAACCGCTTATGATTTCCCCGGTGATGATATTCCCATTATCAAGGGTTCGGGTCTGAAAGCTCTGGAAGCAATGATTGCTAATCCCAAAACTCAGCGCGGTGAAAATGAGTGGGTAGACAAAATTTATGAGTTGATGGATGCTGTAGATGCTTCTATTCCTACTCCTGAAAGGGATGTGGATAAACCATTCTTGATGGCTGTGGAAGATGTGTTCACCATCACAGGTCGTGGGACTGTGGCTACTGGACGGATCGAACGCGGTATCGTTAAGGTTGGCGATACAGTTGAGCTAATTGGCATCAGAGATACCCGCAGTACCGCAGTCACTGGGATCGAGATGTTCAAGAAGAGCCTTGATCAAGGTATGGCTGGTGATAATGCCGGTGTATTACTACGCGGTATGAAAAAGGAAGACATTGAGCGGGGTATGGTAATAGCTAAACCAGGCTCAATTACACCTCACACTCAGTTTGAAGGCGAAGTTTACGTTTTAACTGAGAAAGAAGGCGGTCGGAAAACACCATTTTTCGCGGGTTATCGTCCTCAATTCTATGTGCGGACAACTGATGTAACTGGAACAATCAAAGCCTTTACCGATAGGGAAGGTACAGATGTGGAAATGGTTATGCCTGGCGATAACATCAAGGTAACAGTAGAATTGATCAATGCGATCGCTATTGAACAAGGTATGCGCTTCGCTATTCGTGAAGGTGGCCGGACTATTGGTGCTGGCGTTGTCGCTAAAATCTTGAAATAACACTCACCTTTTTGCTCTTATTCAAAAGGAGTAGAGATGAATTATATAATCTCTGCTCCTTTCTATTCCCATAAACAATTTTAAATTTCAGATTTGGGATGGAATTTAACATCTAAAAATCTAAAATCTAAAGTCTAAAATTTACCGAACCTGGAAAACTAAAAATGGCAACTCTACAGCAGCAGAAGATTAGAATTCGTTTAAAGGCATTTGACCGCCGTTTATTAGATACATCTTGCGAGAAGATTGTTGAAACAGCTAACCGTACCAACGCTACAGCTATCGGACCAATTCCTTTACCCACCAAACGCAAGATATATTGCGTACTGCGATCGCCTCACGTAGATAAAGATTCCCGCGAACACTTTGAAACCCGCACCCATCGCCGGATTATTGACATTTACCAGCCTTCTTCTAAAACCATTGATGCACTCATGAAGCTAGATTTACCTTCTGGTGTAGATATTGAAGTCAAATTGTAAATTTGTCATTTGTCAGTGGTCAGTAGGGGCGAAGCATTTGGAAGATAAATTATCGGTCATTGCCAAAAATAGTTCTCCAAATGCTTCGCCCGTACAGTTGTTAGTTGTTAGTAGGGGCGAAGCATTTGGAAGATAAATTATCGGTTATTGCCAAAAATAGTTCTCCAAATGCTTCGCCCGTACAGTAGTCAGTAGTGAAGGAAAAACAACGAACAACTGACAATTAGCTCTGAGACAATTTATCTCAGGGCTTTTTATTAGCTATAAAACATCATGATAAAATATGAATAAAGTACAGAGAAAGTCGGGAAGAATATAATATTTTAAGACTACAATTTATACTTAACTAACAATACTAACAATGACATCTTCTTCTAAAATTGCAGTGCGTGAACTACCTCTATTCCCATTACCCGAAGTGGTTCTATTTCCGACCAGACCATTACCTCTACATATCTTTGAATTTCGCTACAGAATCATGATGAATACGATTTTGGAGAGCGATCGCCGATTTGGGGTATTGATGATTGATCCCACAAAGGGGACAATTGCTAATGTGGGTTGTTGTGCGGAAATTCTGCATTATCAACGGCTACCTGATGACAGAATCAAGCTATTAGCTTTAGGACAGCAAAGATTTCGGGTTTTAGAATATGTCCGCGAAAAGCCCTATCGCGTCGGTTTGGTAGAATGGATTGAAGATCAACCCCCAGCTAAAGATTTACGTCCTTTAGCATCTGAGGTAGAACAACTATTGCGGGATGTTGTGCGTCTTTCTGCCAAGTTAACAGAACAAGAGATTGAACTACCAAATGATTTACCAGATTTACCCACAGAACTATCTTATTGGATAGCGAGTAATCTCTATGGTGTCGCTCCCGAACAGCAAGCATTATTAGAAATACAGGATACAGTTGCTCGTTTAGAACGAGAAGCGGAAATTCTCACTTCTACTCGTAATCATTTAGCAGCGCGTTCTGTGCTTAAAGATACGTTTAATGAAATAGAATAAAGGAAAACGTTACTTAATCTTTAAAGATCCCCGACTTCTTAGAGAAGTCGGGGATCTGAATCTGGTAATTGATTGCTATAGGATAGAGATAACAGTCCATCTATCCTGAATTTATGTCTAACTCTAAACAACCCCTGACCTATCCCACCATTAGCAAAAGTGATCAAATAGATAATTATCACGGAACTGCGGTTGCAGACCCTTACCGCGCCTTAGAAGACCCGGATACGGAAGAAACAAAGGCTTGGGTAGAAGCCCAAAATCAAGTTACTTTTAGCTACTTAAATGAAATTCCTGCTAGGGAAAAAATAAAACAGCGTCTCACCAAACTTTGGGATTATGAAAAATATGGAACTCCCTTTAAAGAAGGTGAAAGTTACTTTTATTTCAAAAATGATGGACTGCAAAATCAAAGTGTTCTCTACACTCTCCCAACCTTAGAATCAGAACCAAGAGTATTACTTGACCCTAATCAACTTTCAGAAGATGGTACAGTTGCCCTTTCAGGAATTGCTATCAGTGAAAATGGTCAACTTTTAGCTTATGGTTTATCTAGTTCTGGTTCAGATTGGCAAGAATGGAAAGTGAGAGATATTGCCACAGGTGAAGATTTACAAGATCATTTACAATGGATTAAATTTTCTGGTGCTGCTTGGACTCATGATCATCAAGGTTTTTTCTACAGTCGTTATGATGAACCAAATGAAAAAACCAAATTAGAAGATGTAAATTATTACCAAAAATTATATTATCACAAACTTGGTACACAGCAATCAGAAGATATTTTAATTTATCATCGTTCTGATGAAAAAGAATGGGGTTTTGGTGGTAACGTCACCGAAGATGGCAAATATTTGATAATTTCAATCTGGCTAGGAACTGACTCCAAAAACTTAGTTTTTTATCAAGATTTAACAAATCTAAATTCTGAAATTATCGAACTAATTAACCAATTTGCAGCCGATTATAGCTTTATTAATAATGATGATCATATTTTCTACTTTCGCACAGATTTAAATGCCCCAAAAGGCAGAGTTATTGCCATTGATACTAAAAAACCAACTTCAGCAAATTGTCAGGAAATTATTCCTCAAGCTGTAGAAACATTAGAAAGTGTTGGTATTCTGAATAATCAATTTGTGGCTGATTATCTGCAAGATGCCCATAGCCAAATCAAGATATTTGATCTCAAAGGGAATTTTATTCGAGAAGTAGAATTACCCGGAATTGGTTCAGCAAGTGGATTTGGTGGTAAACGCCATGATACAGAAACATTTTATAGTTTCACCAGCTTTACTACTCCCGGAACTATTTACCATTACGACATGAAAACGGGTAAAAGTGAAATTTTCCGGCAGCCAAAAGTAGATTTAAATGCTGATGAATATGAGACAAAACAGGTTTTTTATGAAAGTAAAGATGGTACAAAAGTGCCAATGTTTATTACCCACAAAAAAGGAATTAAATTAGATGGCAATAATCCCACTTATCTCTATGGATATGGTGGTTTTAATATCTCATTAACACCAAGTTTTTCTGTGAGTTTATTAATATGGCTAGAAATGGGGGGAGTGTATGCTGTTCCTAATTTGCGGGGTGGTGGTGAATATGGGGAAGAATGGCATCAAGCAGGAATGAAACTGCAAAAGCAAAACGTTTTTGATGATTTTATTACTGCTGCTGAATGGTTAATTGCTAATAATTACACTAAACCTGCAAAACTAGCAATTGGTGGAGGTAGTAACGGCGGTTTATTGGTGGGTGCTTGTATGACTCAACGCCCTGATTTGTTTGGTGCAGCCTTACCCGCAGTGGGTGTTATGGATATGTTGCGTTTCCATAAATTTACTATTGGTTGGGCTTGGGTAGCTGAATATGGTTCTTCAGAAAATGCGGCAGAATTTACAAATTTGTATGCTTATTCACCTTTGCATAATTTAAAGCCGGGAATAGCTTATCCGCCAACTTTAATTATTACCGCAGATCATGATGATCGTGTTGTTCCTGCCCATAGTTTTAAATTTGCTGCGGCTTTACAAGCAGCCCATAATGGTAATGCACCTGTATTAATTAGAATTGAAATAAAAGCAGGACATGGTGCAGGTAAACCGACAGCAAAAATTATTGAAGAAGCAGCAGATAAGTGGGGTTTTTTGGTACGCGTTTTGGCGATTGATGTTTAACTTATTGGTAGATAAATTTCCGATAATTTTCAGTTACTGCACACACAATACTTGTTTAAACCTGCGTCTTTAATGCTTTCACTCATATATATATATATATATATATATATATATATATATATGAGTGCATAGTATGAGTTAATATTTTGGTAAAATTTTACCTAGCGCGAATTTTGGGTTCAATGCTACTCTTACTTCGTGACTGCAAAATGAATCAAAAAAGCACTGAAAAGAAAAACTATGGCTCAAGCCCATTACCAAATCCTGTTTTTAGAAGATTCCCCAGTAGATAGGGTATTATATAGCCGCTTTTTAAGTCAAGATACGTTGGCTACATATGAGATAACTGAGGCTAAATCAGGATTAGAAGGATTAACCAAACTAGCGGAAAGCCAGCCAGATTTAATTCTTCTAGACTATCAACTGCAAGATATGAATGGGTTGGAATTTCTCAACCAGTTGCAGCTACAACTCAGTAGTCCACAGATTCCAGTGATTATTTTAACAGGAATAAGAGATGAAAAAATTGCTGTGCAAGCAATGGAGAACGGTGTTCAGGACTACATTGTTAAGGATAAAATCACTCCCCAAGGGTTGTGCCGCGCCATTCATGAGGTATTAGAGGAAACCCGCATGATGAAGAATATGCAAACCCTTTATATTCCCATCGAGCAAGCAGAATTATATCGAAATTTGCGAAAACTTAATGCCTCTTTAGAGAAAAAGGTACAGAAACTGACTGAGGAACTAGCAGTTAGTGAAAGTAAATATCGCGCTATCTTCAACCAAAAATTTCAATTTACAGGGCTACTTGACCTAGAAGGGATGGTATTGGAACTCAACCAAGCATCTTTGGAATTTACTGGGTTGCAAATGGCAGATTTGATCAACCGTCCCATTTGGGAAGTTTATGGTTGGCAAATTTCCCAGGCAACTCAGGATCAGTTAAAGCACGCGATTGCTCGTGCTGCCCAAGGTGAATTTATTTCCTACGAGGTAGAAGTACAGGGAATAGATAATCAAATCCTCACCATAGATTTCTCCATCGGACCCCTAAGGAATGATGCCGGTGAAGTAGTTATGCTGATTTCAGAGGGACGCGATATTACTGAAGCTAAACTTAATGAAGCTAAATGCAAGCAAGCAGAAGCCACTTTAAAATTTCAAGCCCAGATCCTCGAAGAAATTCACGATGCTGTCATTACTACTGATATCAATGGCATTATTCAAAGTTGGAATCTCGGTGCAGAGAACTATTATGGGTATACAGCAGCGGAAATGATTGGGCAGAGTGTGAGCATTCTCTACCTAGATCCAGTTGAACTCCAAACAAACATAATGTCAACCCTATTGGCAAAGGGTCGTCATGAGGTAGAGGTGGCTACCTGTCGCTCAAAATCAGGAGATATTGTTTATATCAACTTGCGGCTTTCGGTCATCCGGGACAACCATGGCAACATTACTCATATAGTTGGCTGCTCCCATGACATCACTAAACAGCAAGCTGCAATTAAAGAGCGGAATGATATATTAAAACAAGAACAAGCTGCTCGCAAACAAGTAGAAGCTGCTAACCAGATCAAAGATGAATTTTTGGCGGTTGTATCCCACGAATTGCGGACACCACTGAACTCTATACTCGGTTGGGCTAGTTTACTCAAAAAAGGTAAATTAAAGCCAGAAGAAACGGATAAAGCTCTAAGTATTATTGAGCGTAATGCCAAATTACAGGTTTACTTAATTAATGATTTGCTCGATATGTCCAGGATTTATCAGGGTAAAGGGACTTTGAAAGTTTCTTCAGTTAATCTCGCTACTATAATTTCAGCGGTTTCAGAAACACTGTTTTTAGCACCCAAAACTAAAAAAATTCAGATTCAAACTATTATTGAAGCAAATATTGGTCCAGTTGCTGGTGATCCAGTCCGATTGCAACAAATCCTGTGGAATTTGTTGTCCAACGCTGTCAAATTTACACCTCATGGTGGGCAAATAGAAGTGAGGCTAGAGTGTGTTGGCTTTGATGCTCAAATTACAGTCAGTGACACAGGTAAAGGAATCAGCCCAGAATTTTTACCATACATATTTGATTACTTTCGTCAAGAAGATAGCTCAACTACTAGAGAATTCGGTGGCTTGGGGTTGGGGTTGGCAATTGCCCGTAATTTAGCAGAACTGCATGGTGGCACTATTCAAGCTGATAGTCCTGGTCTGGGACAGGGAGCTACTTTCACCTTTAGACTACCTTTAATGAATGCTAACTCAGAAAATGCTGATTATCCTCAGCCACAAGATGGATATTTAGCTTAACCGAATCAAACTTAAACTCATTGGTGGTAAATGTATTACCCGGCAAAGCATTATTTTTTCTGTCAATGAACAACTAAGAATTAGTTAATGCTTCCAAAAGTGGATATAAATTGAATTATTGCGGCTGAAGTGCGAGAACTAGGGGGGAATTTCCAATATTGACTGCTCATAAACAACAAATATGACTTTTTACAACATTTTTTTAACTTCTTTCCACAATTATCATTTTTTGTGTAATCATTAGAAAGTGGGAATTAATTCGGCGGTAATGTTTGTGGTTAGTATTGACAGGCTTTCCCTTTTGGTATTTACAGACTTTTCTCCGAAATCTAAATCTCTACATTCTTATGATTTTGGAAATATTCTATGTCAATTTACGTGGGTAACCTCTCTTACGAAGTTACACAAGATGCTCTCAGTGCTGTTTTTGCAGACTATGGTGCTGTAAAACGTGTTCAACTTCCTACTGACCGTGAGACAGGCCGCTTGCGCGGCTTCGGTTTTGTGGAAATGGGTACTGAAGCTGAAGAACAGGCCGCTATTGATGCCCTTGATGGTGCTGAATGGATGGGTCGTCTTCTGAAAGTGAACAAGGCCAAACCCAAGGAAGATAGAGGTCCTGGTGGTGGTGGTGGTAGTCGCGGAGGCTACGGCGGCGGCGGTGGTAACCGTGGTGGCGGCGGCGGTCGCTATTAAGCTGAATTTAGCTAAGATCTTTTAGTTATTCAATGCTGAAAAAATTACCTATTCCCTTCGCTGGGTGGGTAATTTTTTTGATCGTAAAACCTCTTCTCCAGAAAGTACAGCCGGAAGTTGGACAATTTCTACAGGTTTTCCTAGTCGGTAGATTTCCACTTGTTGATTTTGGGGGTTAATTAACCAACCCAAACGCAAACCATTATCTATCATAAGACCTCGCGGTAAGTGGGAAACGAGCGCGTCTTTAGACCTGAGAGGGAAACGGCACGAGGGATTTTAATCCCTGTGGTATGTTAGAATTAAATTGTGAGTAAGAACAAAAAACATCTACGTGTTGAAGCATCCTAGTACGGAGAAATTCCGGCTCCTATGAAACAACGGTTAGGTTTAAGTCCTAACGGCAGTATTGACTTGAAAGAGCGAGTAATGGCAGGTTGTGGAGCGTACCGCGTCTTGGCTTAGTGATGGATTCTAAAAACACTGAAAACCATAAAAGTAAGCGCAATTTCGACACCTTGATTGGCAGTTGTTTTGAGCGTTTAGGCGGCGTTTGACGGTCGCAGCGAGATTAGATTGAGCTAAACTCTTAATTTAATTCTGTCAGTAGAATCTCAGTGGCTGTCTTCCCTGAGAGTGTCAATTAGCCTTCTTCATCATCACCAAAATCAGGTTCAACACCAAGAGCGCGTAATTGTGCTGCTAATCTTTCTGCACGTCTTCTTTCTCGCTCTCCTTGTTTTCTTTCCCGTTCTGCCAGTGTGAGAACCCAGTTACCTGACGCATCATACCAGCGTAACCACTGCCGTTCAATGCCTTGATAGACACCTTGCCACAGTCCCAAACCTAATTCAATATCATTTAGCCATACACGCAGTTGATTGATTTCCAATTCAGCATAACTACTTCCCTGTAACTGAAATGCTCTTAACTGGTCAGTGTAACGGTCAAAAACCAGATAATAGGGTACTCTTAAAACTCGTTCGTAAACTTCCCACTTAGTTGGAGGTTGACTAGCATCTCGTAAGGTTCTCCCTAAATCTTCTTTTTCTGTTCCTGGTGAAATAAATTCTACCACGACAAAAGGATTAACGCCTTCTTGCCAAACTACATAACTCAGTCGCAGTTCTTTTTGTGCATACAACCTGGGGACATCAACTACCGCAAACCAGTCAGGGCGTTTATACCATAATGGATGATGAACATCATAGTAAAGATTTAAGTCTGTGGCGATAAATACCTGATTTTCCGGGAACTTTGCCGGACAAAAAGTTTCCCGTAATAACTGGGGTTGTAAAAGATGAAATTCGTCTGGCAAACCGGGTTCCTCTGGGTCTTCGCTAGGTAAATCATACATTGTCGGTAGGAATTCCTGAGCAGAACGCGGTGGGTCTGTTTGATACATAACGGCTGCAAAAAAGAAATGTCAACTTCACTATCAATACCTTGTCCATTTTCTGCTTTGTTGGGTTTCATGCTTCAACCCAACCTACAAATCTAACTTTATTGCTTGAGAACTAGATTTACACACTTTAATAATTTTGTAGTTCTCAAAAAACTATACTTGTATTCTGGGATTGGAGGCAGAGCCTCCTGGTAGGCATTCCCAGCCGGAGTCTGGGAACGAGCAATTATCTACGGTTTAATTTCATTTTAAAATAACTAAAATAAAAGATGGTTAAATATGTGAAATAGATACTCTTGGTCAAATTTTAGTGGTTGCATATACATGACACAAGGATGAGGTTGGACTTATCTATACTCGCTTTCAACTATCCTTCCCTATAGAAGTCGCTGCAATTTGAATAATTTTGAATTTACAAAAGTAGGTAAATTATGCTTCAAGCCTTACCAAAAATAGTAACTTTTGCAGAATTTATAGAATGGCTACCTGATAAGGGACGCTATGAATTACATGATGGAGTGATTGTTGAAATGAATCCACCCGTAGGTTTTCATGAAGATATTATTTGTTTTTTAGCTGAGAGAATCACGGCTGAGTATTTACGGTTGAATTTACCTTATGGAATCCCAAAAACCACTTTTGTGAAAACACCAGGAAGCGAATCCAGCTATTTACCAGATGTGTTAGTAATCAATAGAAACATTCTAGCAACTGACCCAAACTGGAGAAAATCAGCAGTAATTTCTGAACCTGATTTTATTCCTTTAGTTATTGAAGTTGTGAGTACAAATTGGCAAGATGACTATTATAAAAAGCTGGGAGATTACGAAAGATTAGGTATTGCTGAATATTGGATTGTGGATTATTTAGCACTGGGAAGTAAAAGGTTTATTGGTAGTCCTAAACAACCAACTATTTCTATTCATCAACTAATAGATAGAGAATACCAAATTAGTCAATTTACAGGTAGTGAATTGATAGTATCATCAACTTTCCCAGAATTAAATTTGACTGCGGAACAAATTTTCAAAGCAGGTAATATTGATTAAACCTTCCTGCCTGAGTTTTTCCAATTTCTGCAAAACACTGTTTACTTTTTTATGTATAGGACTTACGCAAAATATCTCTCAAACCCTCATTTCTCTGTGAACTCTGTGCCTCTGTGGTTCGTTTTTCCATGACTTGTGCGTAAGTCCTAATGTAAAAATATTTATCTGGAATCTGCTGTACATTTAGGTGGGCAATGCCCACCCTACTGTTTAATAATAACTCGCGGATTTGCGATAATGTACCGCTGTGACAGCATCTTGATTTAAGACTTTACCATCATCAACAGTGGCATAAACTAACCAATGATCACCAGATTCCATCCGACTTTGGACAGAACATTCTAGATATGCTAAAGCACCATTGAGAATAATGCCGCCATTATTGGCTTCTTGAATGTCCAAACCGGCAAATCTATCTTGTCCAGGGGCGTAAACTTTCATAAATTGCTTACGGATTTCTTTCCCTTCCGCCAAGATATTAACTACAAATTTGTTATTTGTATAGGATAAGGATTCCATAGCCCGGTCTTTAGCTACCGCAATGGTTAAACCAGGAGGATTAAAACTGGCTTGTGTTACCCAAGATGCTAACATTCCCGTTTTAACATCACCTTGAGTGGCTGTAACCACACATATAGAACCAACAATCCGCCCTACAGCTTGTTCGACATTACTTGCTGGTTGTTTAGCCACAACTGACTTTTTCGCGGCGCGTTTCAATGCTTGGGCGAAATCAGTTCCCGCTTCTTCGCAGGTTTGTAAAGTGACTTCATTGGGTTTGAATTTAACGCGAATGGTGTCAAATCCAAATCTGTATCCCGCGTCTTTGAGTTTGCTTTCAATTAAATCAACGGCTTCTCCACTCCAACCAAAAGAACCAAATACACCGGCTAATTTATTGTTAGTTGCGGTAGAAAGGACAATTCCTAATGCTGTTTGTACCGGTGTGGGTGCGTGTCCTCCTAAGGTGGGAGAACCTATGACGAAACCTGCGGATTTTGCAATTGCGGCTTTGATTTCTTCAGGTTCGGTAAATTCGCAGTTAATGGCTTCGACACTGACACCGGCTTTGGTAATGCCGCGAGCGATCGCCTGTGCTAAAGTTGCAGTATTGCCATAGGCTGAGGCGTAAATTAAAGCCACTGTCATATCAGCGGAAGTTTGCTGTTTAGTCCATTCCCGATAGCCTTTGGTAATATCAATTAAACCATAGCGGACTATTGGACCATGACCAGTAGCATACATTCGCACTGGCAAATCTGCCAATTTCTCTAAAGCCGTTTCGATTTGTCTGGCGTGAGGTGCCATTAAACAGTCAAAATAATAGCGTCTATCTTCGTTAAATACTTCCCAACCTTCATCAAAAACCTGATCTGAGCAAATATGCGCTCCAAATAATTTATCAGAAAACAAGATTTCTGTTTGCGGGTCCCAGGTACAAAGTTCGTCAGCGTAACGGGGGTTAGGTGTGGGAATAAATTGTAAATGATGTCCTTTTCCTAAATCTAGGGTATCTTCTCCCCGCATGACCAAAATTTGTAAATCGTCTTTTTCCAAAGCTGCGCGTAAATTTATCGACCCTGGGTTAGAACAAACAAAGGTAATTTGGGGGGCAATTTCCAGTAAAGCTTTTAACGTTGCAGCGCGGTTGGGGTTAATGTGACCCAGAATTACATAATCGAGTTTTTTGACATCAAACCGCTGTTGTAAGGCTGCGAGATAAATTTCGGTAAAAGTTTCGCCAGGGGGGTCAAGCAGGGCATTTTTATCGCCTTGGATGAGATAGGAATTAGCCGTTGTTCCTTTGGCTAAAGCATATTCAGTTTCAAATCTTAATCTTGCCCAACTGCGCGATCGCAATATTATGGTATCTGTACCAATGGGCAATATTTGCACGTCACGGGGTTTAGTGGTCATTGGTGATTGGTGATTGGTATGAATTATGTTTCGCGCAAAGGCACAAAGGAGCAAAGGCGCAAAGGTTAAGATTTTTAATTTTCCAATTTCAGAGGGAACGGGGCATATTTTAATATATACCTTTCTGTAAATCTAGCTAAAGCATATTCAATTTCAAATCTTAATCTAGCCCAACTGCGCGATCGCAATATTATGGTATCTGTACCAATGGGCAATATTTGCACATCACGGGGTTTAGTGGTCATTGGTAATGAGTAATTGGGAAAAACTCTTGCGCCTCTGCTCCCTCCATGATAGGTTTTTTTGACATAAGCTGTGACGAATTTACTTTTTTTGCCCGAAAGCCTTAGAGGTTGTTTGAAAAGTATTATATGAAACCCATAATCTCCAAAAACCCGATAATTATATCCAGATATAACTGTTCACACTCCCTCCTATCTTTAACGAGAGATCAAGGGTTGCGATAATTTTAGAGGGGAGGAGTGAATAACTACATTCAGATGTGATAATTTTTTATATTTTGCTATTGCCATTTGGGTGATTTTGAACTATCATACTGCTAAGTACCGAGTCGGTACACATAAAGAAATTAAAAGCATAGGAAATATAATGATCACCAAGAATTTTCAAAAATTGGGGGCGTTAGTTGCTTCCCTGGTAGGCATTCTAACTCTTTCTAGTGCGGCGGAGGCTATTACCTTCACTACCTTCACTAGTCCTGGAGGTGCCATCCTAGGTAAAACTGCCTCCACTGCCTCTCAGGAGGTTACTACTGCTGAAATAACTAATCCACTTACCATTAATTTCGTTAAATCCGTAACCATTAACGGTCTTAACATTGAAAAAAATGCTAGAAGGTTGAGCGGCACTCTTAGTCTTAGGGATGCGTTGGGTAATGATATTGTAGCTCCCGTAGCACTATTTTCTAGTAATGGTGCTCTTACAGCTACAGGTGGTGTGATCACCAATGGCAGCTTCACTTTCATCGATACCATTGCTTCGTCTTGGCCGGGTGCAACCGGAACCTATCCTGCTAGCCCCTCCTATCCTGCTGGCACCTATGGAAGTGTGGATTCCTTCTCAGTCTTCAATGATCTCGACCTCAATGGTACACACTGGGCATTCAATTTAACAAACGCTGCAAACGGCAGCAGCGGAACCGCTTCGTTCACAAATTTTTCAGTTAATGCTGCTGTTCCCTTTGAGTCTAATGCCGCGCCAGCAGGTGTGGCGATTGTCTTTGGTGCTTTTGTATTGCGGAGAAAGTTACAGCAGCGCTCGGCTCGGATGATGTCACTAGAGTCGGTTAATTCCTAATTTAAGCTCAATAGACATCTGGTGAAAATGAATGTAGAGACGTTCTATAGAACGTCTCTACAATGGTTTCAAACCACGCACATTTAATTACCGGAGATGTCCAGTTTCATAGTAAAAGTCATCTGAAGATGACTATACTCAACAAGGCTTAATTATTTGATTTAAGCGGGTAGGGGTTTAGCAATGCTAAACCCCTACAATACTTAATAGTGGTTTCCTACTTTCCGGTGGTGTACTGCTGTCATGGCATCGGGATTGGATACTCTACCGGCGTAAGCTGTGCTGTATACTGCCCAATGATCACCACAATCCATGCGGCTAACTACTTCGCATTCTATGTATGCTAGGGCATCTGTGAGGATAGGTGCGCCATTTTCAGCAGGTTGGGTTTTCACACCTTGAAAACGATCTGCACCGGGAGCAAATCTTTTTAAGAAGTGTTTCATTAATGGTTGATAGTTGCCTTCTTCGAGTACATTGAGAACGAAGCGATCGCCTACTTGCATGAGTGATTCTATGGCTCGGTCTTTGGCGACGGCGATGGAAAAGCCCAAGGGTTTAAAGCTGGCTTGACTTACCCAGGAAGCTAACATGGCGCTGGATACGTCGGATTTTTTGGCTGTGATGATATATAAACCACCGCTAATTCTGCCCAAGGCTTTATCTAAGTCAGCAGCCAGGGATTTCATGGCTTTGATGCTTTTGTCTCTTGTTACCCATTGTCCCAAGTCTGTCCCCGCTTCTTCACATTTTTTGTAAGTGTTAGCTGTGGGTGTTTCCCGAATTTCAATTACGGGAAAAGATAAGTGTAAGCCTAAAGCCCGGAATTTATTTAATAGGGGATAGGTGGGTTCATCATCTCCTCCACCAGTTTCAAAAATGCCAATGGCTTGTTTTTCTTTGGCAGAACCTAAAACGGTGCTGAGGGCGGCTTGAATGTTAGAATTGCCTGAAGTTGGGGGCATTCCCACAACTAAGCCTGTACAACGTCCTACCAGTTCCCGCAGTTCTTGTAATTCGTTGACGCTGGCTAAATCTACTATTTCGACAGCGACACCAGTTTTTGTCATCCCGTTAGCAATAGATTGGGCAATGCGATCGCCAAAACCGTACTCGGAAACGTAAAATATTCCTACAGGGGTTTCGGCTTTGGTTTGGCCTTGACTCCAACTGCGATAACGTCCGGTTAATTCTTCCACATTGTGATACAATAGGGGTCCGTGTCCGGTGGCAATCATGCGAATGGTTTTCAATTCTGCCATGCGCTTCATTGCGGAAAGGACAGAACGGGCATTTGGACCCATTAAACATTCGTAGTAATATTGGAAATCAGCTTCTATTGCTGCTAAATCGTCATCAAAGGTACTTTCTGAGCAGTAATGTAACCCAAAAGCATCGCAGGTGTAGAGAATTTGGGTTTTGTGGTCAAAGGTGAAAATGGTATCAGGCCAGTGTAAATTAGGAGCAATGACAAATTCAAATTCATGTCCATTGCCTAAATCTAAGCGATCGCCATTTTTGACAATTTTGCGGTTAAATGGTTGATGTACCATGTCCTCCAAAAACTGAATTGCCACCTTTGACGCAACCACAGTTATATGAGGAGCGAGTTGTAGTAAGTCTTTTACTAAACCGCTGTGATCTGGTTCAGTGTGACTAACAATTAAATAATCAATATCTTGGGGATTAATTAAACCGGTGAGAGTATCAAAATAAAGTTTGCGAAACTTTTCATGGGAAGTATCAACCAGGGCGATTTTTTCCCCCCGAATCAGAAAAGAGTTGTAGGTTGTACCATTTTGTAAACCAAATTCAATATCAAAGCGATCGCGGTCCCAATCTAAAGACCGAATTGCGGTAGTATCTTCACTAATCTCTACAGTATTTATAGTCAGACGCTTTTCTAGTTTCTCGGTAAGCAATACCATAACGCCCCTCTTGAATAAATTGAGTATTTATGCCTTTCTCTTATTGTGGCACAGCTTGAATATTAATTTTTATTAAAAAACATATACCTCAGTTAAGAAAATTAAAACTGTCAACAATCATCCTCAGTCAAAAGACCAACAGCATCTTTCCATAGTCCTAATTGTGGGCAATTCCCGTCTCCATTGGGCATTATTCATAGATAAAATCTTATACTTAATAATGGATAAATCTTATCTACTTAGGTCAGCGGGGCTAACTTAAAGTGTAAGCATTCAGCTATCAGTGGTCAGCAGTCAGCTAAAATCGGATTTTAGGGGTTTTGAAGTGGGGAGACTGACATCAGTAATTAATATTCAGAATGCTGATCAATTCAATTCTTGCTGATAGCTGATAGCTGACGGCTGAATGCTTACCTTAGAGGATGTTTGAAAAGTATCAGAATTAATCGAGATCCCCCCAACCCCCCTTACAAAGGGGGGCTAAATTCCTCAAAGTCCCCCTTTTCAAGGGGGATTTAGGGGGATCTGCGGGTGTCAGATCCCACACGAAAAAGTTTTCAAACAACCTCTTAAAGTTAATCAGCTACTGAAGCATCAGTAAAAAAATAGAACCAGGAATTAATTAAAGTTTGAAAGTGGGGGTTAATCTCCTCCTTTATTTGAATTGATAATTACTTATTGTTCTCTGTTCACTTTATTCAAAGTAGTTTAATGGTTAATTATTAAAATAGATTTATCTTTCTGTTCTAGAAAATACTATGCCACAGCGGATAATTATAGAAGTCAATAATTTGTTTAAACGGGATAGAATTGTTCGTAACTTAGAACTTTTTCAGGATATTATTGTTATCTCCCTTTGCGTAAGTTTGTTTTGTGTAATGCTCATTCGCTTAGGAGATATGTTTTTATCATTTTTAAGTCCATTAGATCTACGGCAAGTAACATCTGATATTTTGTTTATTTTGATATTAGTAGAACTGTTTCGGTTGTTAGTTGATTACCTGCAAGAACGGAGTATTTCTGTAGGTGCAGCGGTAGAAATTACGATTGTTTCGGCTTTACGAGAGGTAATTTTACGTGGTGTATTAGAAATTTCCCGCGACCAACTTTTTGGACTTTCTGTATTTCTACTAATTTTATCAGGAATTTTCCTGGCTTTACCTTGGATGCCTCGTTTATTAGAACAGGTGAAAATTAATCAGCATGAAACAGTAGACACAAAACCAGAATTGTAATTTTATTGAAGAATAGGGAAAAGGATTATTTTACTAATTCCCTATTTAATTTTTGAGTATATTTGCTAAATAGTTTTTGTGGGACGCTGAAATCCTACTGATAAAATAATACCTTTGCCATTGCTACGTAACGCTGAGGTAAACAATCCAACCTCCAAATCAAGGCTTTTCTCAATTTGGCGTAAGTATTAATCAAAATAACTTTATCTAGACTCCGAAATAAGATACTATAGTTGCTAAAACTTTATCCTCAAATATATGTCGCAATTAACATCAAAACAATGGATTTTAATTCAACAGAGAATAACACCTTATTTATTTTTATTACCAGCCTTAATTATTTTAACATTAACTGTTTTTTATCCAGCAGTTCAAGCCTTTTATCTGAGTTTTACCAACTATGAAAATATAGGAGATCCTCCACAATGGATTGGGTTTAAGAACTTTGTGCGTTTATCGAAAGATCCAGTTTTTTGGCAAACATTACAAAATACATTTCTTTATCTAATTGGTGTTGTGCCAATTTTAGTATTTTTACCCTTGGGTTTAGCAATTTTAGTCAATCAAAAACTGCGGGGAATGAATTGGTTTAGAACAGCATATTATACCCCAGTTGTAATTTCTATGGTAGTAGCTGGGATAGCTTGGAAATGGTTATATGCAGAAAACGGATTGCTGAATCAAATTCTCAAAACTTTAGGAATTTTTCCCGACGGAATTCCCTGGTTAACAAGTCCTGATAAGATATTGGGAATTGTCCCCATTTCCCTAGCTAGTATTATGGTTGTAACTATTTGGAAAGGTTTAGGCTACTACATGATTATTTATTTAGCTGGATTGCAAGCCATTCCCGCTGATATTTATGAAGCCGCGGCTATTGATGGTTCAGACGATATTCGTAAACATTGGGATATTACCTTACCATTGATGCAACCCTATTTAGCTTTAGTGGCTGTAATTTCGGCGATTTCTGCAACTAAAGTTTTTGAAGAAGTTTATATTATGACCCAAGGTGGACCGCTGAATAGTTCTAAGACAATTGTTTATTATTTGTATGAACAAGCATTTGGTAATTTAGAAATTAGCTATGCTTGTACCATCGGTTTAGTGCTATTTTTAGTTATCTTAGGTTTATCAATTTTAAGATTAGTTATCAATCAAGATGGGAATGATTTTAGTGTTTAATATTTAGGGCTTGCTGAAAAAGTTATCTGTGAGGGCTAGAGGTATGGCTAAGAGGATGTTTGAAAAGTGTTTAATGTATAAATAGCCAATTCCAGTTACTACCTAAATGCCAAAGGTGTGCGATCGCTGTGGGAATTTGTCTGATAGCGGAGCGTGGCGCAAGCTATATGAGGATTTACAGGATGTGATTAATTATTGCTTAGATCCCCGACTTCTTAGAGAAGTCGGGGATCTGAATAACTCACAGGATTAAAGATCGCTCTTGTGATAGATTATTCAGGGATTAAAATCTCTAAAAACCAAAGGAGAAAACTGTATCGTTCAAGTCGAACTCAGGTGACTCCTACACCAGCGGGTAAATCTTCAAACCCAAAGATATAGTTAACTAAACTGAATTACTGATAGCTCTTTATACCTGCACGGAAAACCTGGAGCGGGAAACAAAAAATATGGTTCATTTATCCGAAAATCGCCGTAAAGACAGGTCTAATTTTTTACCTCTTGTGAATTAGCTGAGGTTTTATTGATTCTTTTCATTTGGCGTTGAAGAACCTCTGCACGTCCGTTATCTCCCAAAAAGATATAACCTACTCTAGCTTGGTTAAAATGTTCCAATGCTTTCTTATAGTCATCTATCGCAGCATAGACTTGTCCTAAATTATACTGAGATAGTGTCCAATCTTCCATATCTTCTAGTCCCTGAACTAAATCAATCGCTTTTAAATAATTGGTTTCCGCAAGGCGGACAAGTCCAGTTTGCCAATAGAGATCGCCCAAAGTACGATAAATGAGAACAGACTGTTTTCCTTTTTGTACTAAAGATTCTAAAATGGCGATCGCATCACCAGTTAAGCTATAAGTCTCAAATGTATTATCTGGTAGTTGATAGGCTTGAATCACAGATTGGGGTAAAACGTAGTTACTGTAAAAATTTGCCAGCGTTAAAGCATCTGCTTCGTTATTTAGAGAACTGGAAGCAATTTGTGCAGTTGCTGATTTTACTACTTCTGCTTCAGACTTACGCAGGATTCTAAATTCCAAATTGGTAGCTTTTTGCTCAGAATTGTAATTATCCTCCTGAGAGGATTTTCCGGTATTGGTGCGGATAATGATAGAGTAGGAAACACCCGCAGCCAGAGGTTTACCAGCATAAACAAGGTGAGTTTCCTTGGTTTTAGTCCGCCACATTAAGCCTGTTGCACCTGTCACTTCAATGGTGTATTCTGCCACTCCAGAAACTTGATGCCAACGAATTAGGGGAGTACGGCTGAGTAAGAGACTATGACGGGGAGTAATCAAATAGGGAATATCAGGATTAATTCCCCCCAGTATTCCCACAGTTTGAGAACCTCTGTAATCTCGACTCACCCAACTAAGACAAACTGAACCCATACCTGATGGTACACCAGCTTTGACAAGGACAGGTTTACTCCAGTCAGGACACCGCACATAAACTTTAACTCCTCTGTCTGGTAATATTTGATCACCTTGATATAGGTCAGTAGCTGGACGAACAGGAATCCAATCTGTACGTTTTTCTCGCTGTATTCTCACCTTACCCGTGCCGGAAATAGAATAAATTTTAGCAGTTTGAGCCTTAACAGCAAAAGGAAATGTGATCAATGCCAAAGCTAATGTAATTGCTGTAAATTTGATCATTTACGAGTCTCCTGGGGGTCTAAACGCTTTTGAGCCATTGTTGCCCATTCATCCTGTTCGGGAATGGTAATATTGGCATACTGGTTGCAAGTTTTCCACTTTAGCAATGCTTCTTTTTTATCACCTTGGGCTTCCATGACTTGGGCTAAAAGACAATAAACATCAGCAATATCATACTTTTCTAATTTGAGAGTAGATTGTAAATCAATGGCTTCTAATAACTTGGCTTCAGCATCTGGATAGTTTTTTTGCATCAGTCGCGCCCAACCTAAATTTTTGAGAACAGTATGTTTTATTTTTGAGTCTAAAGGTTCTTTTTTATCTCTATCTAAAGTTTTGAGAAGTAAGGAAACTGCCCCGGAATAATCTTTTTTAAAAATATTCAGCCTTGCTAAATTATTAGTTGCACCAATAATTCCTCCTTGAATAGCTAATTGATATTCTGGACGAGCCTTTTCAATCATTTGCATATCCTCGTAAAGATTGCCCAATTGAAAGTGTGCCTGAGCATCATCAGCATTTAATTTAATAGCTCTATTAAACTGTTCTTCAGCACTACTCCAATCACCTTTTTTACGGCTTTCCATCCCTGGATTAGTATAAAAATTTGTGGCAATTTGAGGTAAAAATTGGCGAAAACCAAACAAACCTAAAACTACCAAAAAAGAAGTAACTGCACCTAATTCATGCCAATATCTTTCAGGGATATTAATTGTTTTTAGTAACTGTCTGAGAGATTCTTGACCAATTTTTGTGAGTGCGCCACCAGCAACAAGAAGAGTAAGAATACTTTGGGTACTGACTGCAAAAGCACCAAAAGCATCAGGTACACCAGTCAAAAAGCGAGGGGAAATGTCACCAATTAAGCCCAAGGAAACAGTTAAACAGGTAACAGAAACCCCGCTAAAGAGCCAATCAAATCTATCGCTCCATGGGGTCTTAGGAGCTTCCAGAAACCACCACCACGCCTGTTCCTTGGGGTGAAAACTAGCACGAAAACTGGTAGATTCAGTAAAGAGTGCGATCGCCTGAGCATTTACTTTTAACCTGGTATCAATTTTGCTGATTTCTTCCAAACTTTGAGCAGATAAAGGAGGAGAATTTACAGAAGTAGCAAGCATTTCCAAAACCGAATTAATCCGATCTCGCGCAATCAAAACTTCGAGAACTTGAGCAGGAGAAGGACTTTGAACTAAATTTTCAAGCTCAGTCAGCGCAGTATTATATTGTTGGATTGCCTGTTCCAGATTAATATTTTCCATTTGAAATCCAAGTAAGCATTAACACAACAATTTACAACACCACTTTACAACCCATTGCCAATTAAAATAAAGGGAGACCAGTAATAAGGATGACTGAGATTACGAGAGATAGCGGCAGAATTTCCAGTTTGCCCGCTATTTCCTGGTGTCAATCTCACACTACTCCGTGTCTCACCACTGCTTTGATTTTTACCTGTAATCAAGGATATCTGAGCTTCGTGGAGGGCTTCAGCTTTAGTCATTTTCCCGGATTTGAGTCGCTCATATAAAGCATCCATGAGGGTTTTAGTACCACCATCACTAACTTCCCAGAGAGAAGCAATGGAAGCTCTCACTCCTGTACGCTGGAGTTGATAACCAAACCCCAAGATTTCCAAACCATTACCCAATTCTCCACCCAACGCAGTTTGACAGGCACTCAATACCACCAAAGTAACATCGGGCAACTTCCACTCTTCAATTTCTTTTAAGTTAATCCGATTACCGTCACCCATGAGAATAAAAGAATTTTCCGGCGCACCTTTGACAAAAACAGCATGAGTTGCCATGTGAACAATGCTGTAGTTTTTAATTTTGGATAAAATTGCATCCCGGTTAAAAGCTTTATCAAACAGTTTGGTAGTATTAGGAGTTGCTGCACCTAATCCCTCAACTTCTGTCTTAGCAAAGCGCAATCCTTGGAAATTGAAAGTCTGCCCTGCTGCTTCAAGACTATAGTTACCTTGTGTAAATGCTCCTGCTAAAACACGAGGATCATGAGTAGATTCAGGCTCAAGTTTGGTTAATGCAAGGGCGGTGAGGTAGTTGATTTGATAGCGTTCCGTCAGCCATTTTTTCCCATCGTAAAGTGCAGCCAAGGGAATATAGCGCATTTGTCCGTCAGGTGCATAGATGATTGATTGTACATCTGCCTGTTGAAGTTCACTTTCTATTGGCTTAATCAGTTGACTATAAAGCTTTTGGGCAGTTTCCTTAACCTGAGAATTTGGATCTTGTAAATCTTGACGGAAAGTTTGAATCATTTTTTCTAATTCCGTCCGCTTGATTGCCACAGAACGACGGATTGGTGGTTTACCTGGGGGTAGTAATACCAATTCCAGACGGTCATCCAAAACCAGGGTATAGAATAGGGCGATACGTTTTCCTAATCGATTTAATCGGGTTTGCAGGTCTTTATAAGCAGATAAAGTCAGATTTTGTTGTGGGGCGTTCTTTTGCATTTGTTGCGATAAAGCTACCACAGCAGGACTTTTGAGAAACTCACTCATCTGTTGGTTAGTTTTCGCCTGGATTTTTTCAATTTCCTGAATGCGTTGCTGTTGAGTAGGAGTGCGAGTTTGCAGTTTGCGGAGGTCGGCTAGTTCAGCACCAAGGCGAATAACTGGAGCTTGAATTGCAGTATAGTCTTGGATAATTTTTTGTTCTTGTGGAAATAGTTCAATCTTCTCTTTGTTTTTATCGTTTTGTACGTTACGAACATAGTCCTGTAGTTCTTGAACTTTGAGTAAATCAAGAACTTGTAAAGCTTCCATGACTCGATTTTTTTCCAGTAGCAGCGATGCTAGACGGCGATAGCTATCCGCTACAGTTTGGGTGTAGGATGCCTGTTGTTCACGGGGTAATTTGCGTAAGTCTTGACGGATGCCTTCTCGCACATTGACGGATTGCTTGTAGAAGACAATAGCTAATTCTGATTGCTGCTGTTTTTGTAGTGTTGAGCCAATGTTATGAAAAGTCAAACCTTCCACTACAATGTTGCCGATTGCACGAGAAATGGATAAGCACTGTTGAAAGAACTCAATTGCCTTTGGGTATTGCCCCAGGTTCCCGTAAGCATTGCCCAGATTATTCATGGATTTAGCTACCTCATTGCGATCGCCGATATCTTGTTGAATAGCCAAAGACTGCTGATAGAACTCAATTGCCTTTGGGTATTGCCTCAGCAGCGAATAAGCATTGCCCAGATTCATGAGGGAAAGACCTTCCCCATAGCGATTGCCGATGTCGCGTGAAATGTTTAAAGACTGCTGAAAGAACTCAATTGCCTTTGGGTATTGCCCCAGGTTCCCGTAAGCATTGCCTATACCAATCAGAGAAAGACCTTCCCCTTGCTGATTGCCAATTTCTCGAAAAATAGACAAAGACTGTTGATAGAACTCAATTGCTTTGAGGTATTGCCCCAGGTTCCGGTAAGGACTACCCAAATCCATCAGAGATTTGCCTTCCCCTTGCCGATTGCCAATTTCTCGAAAAATAGACAAAGACTGTTGATATAACTCAATTGCTTTTGGGTATTGCCCCAAGTTTTCGTAAACAATGCCTAGATGTCTCAGAGATTCGCCTTCCCCTTGCCGATTGCGTTGGCGAAGCTCCTCTCGATAATCGCCGATTTCTTTAAAAATAGCTGAGGACTGTTGATATAACTCAATTGCCTTTGGGTATTGCTCCATATGAAAGTAAATCTCGGCCAGACCTGTTAGGGAAAGACCTTCCCCAGTCCGATCTTTCAGTTGTTGATAGATTTCTAACGCCTTTTGCCAAGACTCGATTGCAGCTTGGTATTGGCTAAGTTCAAATTGCTGAAGTCCTTGCTGTAATAACTTGCTTGCTTGTGTTTTGCGGTTTTGACTCGTCTGTGCTTGGGCGGTGGTAGAGAGGAGATAACTGGGAATGGGTAACAGAGAGGGAATCAACGTCAGCAGCAGAGGCGACGTGAGCCAGCTAATTAGTTTAAGTCGCAATGTCATAAAAGTTAATAATAGGGTAATTACTTAAGATTTTGCCTTTATTATACTTTAAACTTAGACAAATTTAGAAGCGCCACTTTTAAATTACTTTTTGGTCAACAATTTCAAACGTAATTGATAAAGCTGCCATCTGTTGAGTATCAAACAGGCGAATACCTGTTTTTGTTTCACCGCGTTTCCCTCCAGCCAGGTCATCTAGTAAACTAGCTATTGCATCTTCTGCTTTTTCAGCTACCTGACTACCACTTCTTTTTTCGCTTCTTTGTTCCATTACCAATGTCTGTAATGGTTTCAATGCTTTGTTAATTGGTGCTGTACTCGCCACAATCAACACCTCTACAATCCCCAAAGGTTTACCAAAAGACAGCTTTCCTTCCTTGGGAATTTGAATTGTCTGCCCTGCCAAAACAAGTGCAGCATTTTTACCATCACTCAAAGGAAACAAAATATCAATATCCCCATCAGGACTAAAGATTAATATGCCAATATGCAAATCACGATTTTCTCGATTTTTAACAGAGATTTGCACATATTTGTTAATTTCAATTTCAGCCAGAGAACTGTTTTGAGAACTGATAATTTGCAGATTTTTTGCAGATGAACTTTTATCACCACGCACAGTAAAAGACTCTGCCAACAAAGCCCGATTATCAGCAACCGTCAACCTAGCTGCCACGTTTAACCGAGATGAATTGGTATTCAGAGTCATTTTCATCAATCGAGCCGCCAGCAATAGTTTAAACTTCGTCTGGAGGCGATTTACGGCATCATTAATAGTTTCATCTTTCACGCCAAATGAACCAGGAATTAGTTCAAACCCAACTGAGAATAAACCCACACTATTTACATCTGGTAAATCTGCAATTTTTCTGGTTTCCAAATCTTGAAAATAGCTTGGCAACATTCGTCCCAAAATATAATGTACTTCCTGCTCTAACAACGGTACTACTTCAACGCGGGGAATTGATTGTAATGCCTGTTTTGCGGCTTCTGTATCCACTGATTTATCTAAACCAATCCGTAATTTTAAATCACTAGGAATTGCCCGAATTTGTTCTTGTAAGACCGCTCCAGGAGAAATTTTGACACCTGACTTAGTTTGCAGTAATCCGGTGGCATTCAGGCTAGAACGCGACTCAATTTTTACAGTTCCTTGGCGTTGTCCGTGATTATCAACAATATTAAAAATTGCGCCTTTACCTAAAGCTTCTAAAACTTGTGGTTCTGCACCAGTTAAAAGTAACTTAACAGCATTTCCTTTAACTTCTGTAATCACAGCTTCTGCGGCTAATTTCTGCATAGAAGAAAAATACATTGGTTGCTGTTCATCGCTACTACCGATTTTTACTTCCAAACCTGGATTTTGACGGCGAGAATTTGCCATACTTTGTAAAAACTGCTCAGTTTTCCCAGCCGCAGCTATCACAACTTTACCCATTCCTTGATTACTCGTTTGTTGCCACAATTGACGAGTCAAGGAATATGTAAACACACCTGCATTCACATCTTTAGCAAAATTAGCATCAGCCGCTTGTTGATTACGTCCAGCCGCAAAAATAGCAGCACCATTAACAATATTTTTTTTGCGTCTTTCAATCCATTCTTCTTTAGATAATTTTAAATCAGTCAGCCAGTGTTGCTGATAATCTAATTCTTCTTGAATTGATTTGAGTTTTATATTTGGGGTGTCCCCTCGCAGTTTTAACAGTTCTGCATAACCAGGACGTGACCTAATAATTAAATTCCCCCGCACTCCAGCACCAGAGTAACAACTATCGAGAATGAAAGTCACATTTTTAGTTTTTCGTCCCAATGCTTCTCGCAATAAAAATATAGTACCTGCTGTAATATCATTGACTTCTCCACCTTTATTTGGATAACCCAGAGGTAAATCTGCATCAACAGGAACGATAGTTCCATTCAGTCTATCTTCTGGGAATATCTTATAAGGATCAATCACATTTGAGCCATGTCCTGAATAGTGAAAGACAACTACATCATCAGGGGATTTTACCCATTTAATCAAATGTTTATTAAATTGCTCTAGAATATTTTGGCGTGTTGCTTCTTTGTCAGTCAATACCAAAATATCATCTGGATGAAATCCAAACCGATGTATCAACAATTCTCGCTGAAGTTCCACATCGTTCACAGCACCCCGCAACTGATACCATAATCCTTGGGTTTTTAAGTCTTGGGCATTCTTTCCGGGATAGTTGTTGATACCAACAAGTAAGGCGCGTTTACGGCGGGTATCCTGTGCTAAAACCTGGCCATAATTAAGAGAAGCTTGATGAATGGCAAATTGATTTACACCCAGAATGGTGAGGGATGCACCGATAGATTGGAGAAAATGACGACGCTTTATGATAGGCATAGTTTCGATACTGTGCAGTTAAGAAAAGTAGAATCTTTATGGTAAATCTTTAGTTTTTTAAGTGACTGGACGTACCACACGAATTAGTTTTTTTCGCAATGATGTTTCTGCTGTTACAGCGTCATTGATTCTTGCTGCAAATTGTTCCCAGTTACGATTATTGCTACAAACAACAATTCCAAAGTGGTCATCATCACGACGATGTAAACGGATAAAATCATATTTATTAATAGTTAATATTGCCCGTTCTTGACTGATGGCAAATGCTAATACTTCATCGTCAAGTATGCGTTGATCTGCATTTCCTGCTTCTTGAACTGTCAAAACATCATGCCCCAAACTGCGTAATAATTCCACAACTGGAAAAGGAAACTGCTCATCTGCATAAAAACGTGCCATTGACTATGCTGCCTCATTACGCTCAATTACCAATTCGATTTCATCAGCATGAGCTTCTGCATATACCCAAGCATGAGCTAAATCCGTAGCTGAAATGGTGGGATAGCTGGTTAAAAGGTCAACATCACTATATCCAAGTTGTCGAGCTTCAACTAGTACCCAGACAGGAATACGAGTATTAGCAATGCAAGCTTCTCCACCACAGACTCTAGGGGTTTTCTCAATTCCTTGCCAATTGCTACCAAGACTTTGAGCAAGTAACTGTATAATCTGGACTTTTTCATTAGGTTTAAGGGCAAGAAGTTGTTGTTCTAACTCTTTGAGTGTCATGGATATCAATCCTCTAATGCCTTGTCAAGCTACATTTACAATTTTAATCCGCCACAGTGCTTCAACTCAAGCTACTTAATATTTACGATATACTGAAAGCAAAATTTCAAGTAATTACCTCAATATTAAATATAATATAATGTCCTTGCGACTTAGACTAATTAGCTGGATCACGTCGCCTCTGCTGCTGACGCTGATTCCCTCCTTGTTACCCATTCCCAGTTATCTCCTCTCTACCACCGCCCAAGCACAGACGAGTCAAGACCAGAAAACAGAAGCAGACAAGCTATTAGAGCAAGGGATTCAGCAAGCGCAACGTAGTCAGTATAAAGACGCAATCCAGTCTTGGGAACAGGCATTAGCGATTTATCAAAAACTGAAAGATCGCAATGGGGAAGCCAGTTCCCTGAATAATCTGGGCAATGCTTATCGTCACCTGGGGCAATACCGGAAGGCAATAGACTTCTCTCAACAGTCTTTGACCATTACAAGAGAAATCGGCGATCGCAATGGGGTAGCCAATTCCCTGATAGGTCTAGGCCTTGCTTACTCTGATCTAGGGCAATACCCAAAGGCAATTGAGTTCCATCAGCAGTCTTTGGCTATTAAACAAGAAATGGGCGATCGCAATGGGGAAGCCGGTTCCCTGAATAATCTAGGCAATGCTTATAATTCCCTGGGGCAATACCCAAAGGCAATTGAGTTCTTTCAGCAGTCTTTGGCTATTTTTCGAGAAATCGGCGATCGCAATGGGGAAGCCAATTCCCTGGGTAATCTAGGCATTGCTTACAAATCCCTGGGGCAATACCCAAAGGCAATTGAGTTCCATCAGCAGTCTTTGGCTATTTTTCGAGAAATCGGCGATTCTCCAGAGGAGAGGCTTCGCCAACGCAATGGGGAAGCCATTTCTCTAAATAGTCTGGGCATTGCTTACAATTCCCTGGGGCAATACCCAAAAGCAATAGAGTTCTATCAGCAGTCATTGGCTATTTTTCGAGATATCGGTAATCGCAATGGGGAAGCCAATTCCCTAAATAATCTGGGCATTGCTTACCGTAACCTGGGGGAATACCCAAAAGCAATAGAGTTCTATCGGCAGTCTTTAGCTATTTTTCGAGAAATCGGCGACATAGCAGGGGAAGGTCTTACTCTCAGTAACATTGGCTCAACACTAGAAGAACAGCAGCAACCAGAATTAGCCATTGTCTTTTACAAGCAATCAGTCAATGTGCGAGAAGGTATCCGTCAAGACTTACGCAAGTTACCCCGTGAGCAACAGGAGTCCTACACCCAAACTGTAGCAGATACATATCGCAGTCTCGCTGATTTGCTGATTTCCCAAGGACGGGTACTAGAAGCTCAACAAGTTCTAGAACTATTAAAAATCCAAGAATTACGTGATTTTACCCGCAATGCTAGAGCCGGTGGTGAAACCGCTGGTATTGCCTTGTCCCGCATTGAAGAAGATATCCTCAACAAATATGGTACTCTCATCGTCTTTGGGTTAAAGCTTTATGAATGTGAGCAGCAAAAATGTAACAGCCTCAGCCAACTGCGCGACCAACTCGATACATTAACTCAACAATTTAATCAAGATACTAATACTTTTCGGAAAACTCTCCAAGAGCGATTAGCCAAAGACCCCGCACTCCTGGAACCGGAACAAGTTCGCAATACTGCTGCCAAAATCGTGACTGCTGAACCGGACACACTTCTGGTTTATCCCCTAGTTTTAAAAGATAAAATCAGGATTCTACTAGCAACTAGAGCAGGGAAAGAAGGCGTAGTTTTCCGCACTTTTGAAACACCTGTTAATCAAGAACAACTCTGGAACAAGGTTTCCCAGTTCAGAACCCAACTATCTAACCCCAATGGAGAGAAAGAATTAAAAGCCACCAGTCAAGAACTCTATAACTGGTTGATTAAACCTCTAGAAGGGGAAATCAAGGATAAAAATGTGCGTAATTTGGTCTTTTCCCTTGACCGTTCTACCCGCTACATCCCAATGGCTGCACTGTTTAATGGTAAACAATATCTGATTGAACGCTATGGAATATCTACAATTCTCAATGCGGGTTTGACAGATGTTAAAGACCGTTTACCCAGTAAGAAGCAAGATATTAAAGTTTTGGCAATGGGTGTTTCTAAAGCCTTTCCGGGGTTCAATGCTTTGTCGAATGTGCCGCTAGAATTGGCTAACATCGTGCAACAATCCGGGAAAGAGAACACGGGCATTTTTCCTGGTTCAGAATTTCTCGATGAAGCCTTCATTTTTCGGACTTTGCGGGATAATCTTTCAGGTAATAAAATACTGCACATCGCCACCCACGGCAAATTTGAATCTGGTCGTCCTGAAAACTCTTTTCTGCTCTCTGGTACTGGTGACAAATTAACTGTTGAGCAGATTCAAACTCTACAAAACTACATGATAGATACTCATTTAGTGGTGCTTTCTGCGTGTGAAACGGCTTTAGGTGGGGTAGATGCTGATGGGATTGAAATGTCTGGCATTAGCTTCTATTTTCTCACCAATGGGGCTAAAGCGGTGATTGCTTCCCTGTGGCTCGTTAATGATGCCAGCACCAGCCAATTAATGCAGCAGTTTTACCAAAATCTCTCTACTGGTAAGATGACAAAAGCCCAAGCCTTGCGAGAAGCTCAAATCGCCATGATTCAAGGTAAGATCCAGAGTAGTAATACTGAGCGGAGTAGTGTAAATTATACGCCAGGACAAAGTAGAAATTCTGAAGCTATCTCCCATAATCTCAGTCATCCTTACTATTGGGCTCCTTTTATTTTGATTGGTAATGGGTTGTAGATTTCACCTAAGCTTAAATCGTGCTTCTAAAGCAGTAGCGATCACTTCCTTGACTACAGGTAACTGTCGTATCTCTGGACGTAAACCAGCCCGACGTACTCATGCAATGTAAGCATTAAGTCGGTTAAGATGGTCTACCCAACCTTCTGCTTCAGTTCCACCTTGATGAGTTCCCTCGGCAAAATCCGCATTTAGTTCTAAGGAACTTCCAATTAAAAAAATACCCAAAAATTTCTTGTGGTGCGGGACGAATTGCCCGCTAATCATCAAGGACAGGCAGGATGCCCATCCCACAAAATTGGGTAATTTATTTTTTGGTGTTCCCTAATGCCATTGCCGCTAGTGGAACACCGTACTCTTCCACTAAAATCTGAATTGCCCACATCGTCACAGGGTCTTCTGCTGGACGCACATAAGAACCATCAGCTTTAAATAATTTCTTTAAATTTATATGCTGGCGATACTTTTCTGGTAATGATAAGTAATTGGACAAAAATATTTACAGTCATTGTGAGCGAAGGGAAGCAATCACAACTCTTAGAATTGCTTCATTTCACCTCGTTTTATATGGCTAACGCCACGCAACGCTTACGCAATGACATTGTGTAATTAATTCTGTCTCACTACTTGTATCTATGGAAAATAGGTTACATAGTAGCTAAATAATATAGCGGTATGCACTTGAATGAGATACAGTGATTAAATTGCAAAACCTGTAGGGCGGGGAAACCTCGCCTTAAATTGTATTGCATCTGACCGATAACCGCTATATGCTATTTCAAAACACTGGTATTTTGAGAGCGCAATTACTTGCTTCTTACATTACCATTTGTCCAGTAACAATAATATTATGTTGATATATTTTGAACTGACCTGAATACAAGCTGCGATTTCATCAACCCGTGTCTAGGGGTAGAGTATCATGTTTCCGGTGGTAGCGATCGCTGAACCCTTTGAAATTTCAGTGGAGGACATGGGCGACAGACTCAGTTTAACCAACTATTCTCTCTTTATACAATCTTACAACTGAAACGAAGCTGTTAACGCCACCGCTAAAGCATCTGCCGCATCATCCGGCCGAGGAATTTCATCTAAATCCAACTCCCGCATCACAGCCTCTTGCACTTCTGCTTTATCTGCTTTACCATAATTCGTTAAAGCTTGCTTAATTTGGGGAGGTGCAAATTCTACATAAGGAAGCTTACGCTGTCCTAAAACTAACATCAGTACACCCCTGGCTTGTGCTACAACAATGGTATTTGCCATCCGATAAAAAAATAACTTTTCAATTGCCACCAAATCTGGCTGTAAGTCCTCCATCACGCTGTGTAAATCATCAAATAAAATACATAGTCGCTGAGTCATTTCCACATCAGCATTTGTGCGAATTACGCCAAAATCTACCATCTCTACCGTTGTCTCTTGTCCTTTATTTTGACTTTGTTGCCAATTAATTGCCCCAAATCCCACAGTTGCCAGTCCTGGATCTATTCCTAAAATTCGCTTTTTCATCAAATTCACTTTTATTAAATTGGTAAAACACAACGCCGCAAAAGTAAGATAGGTATTTTCCCCAACTGTTGATTCCCTATCCTCCCTGAAATATAAAGGATTAAATCAAACTTATGGTTTTTTCAGTATTGAAAGCAGGTGATGTTAAGTTTCTGTTAAATATTGTTTTTACCAACTTTCCCTATTAAGTATGTTCATCGGTTTTTTGAAACAAGCCATTAATTCGCTACAACTAGAGTCTCACAGTCGCACTTCCCACCGGGTTAACCAATGGTTCAAATGGTTATCCCCTGGATTAGCGGTGAAACGCTGGTTACTTATCACTGTTGGGGGTGTTGTCTTAGCCAGTTTGGGGTTGGCTATTTGGGTAAAATTAACCCCCATTTTTTGGATACTAGAGTTGCTAAAAGGTCTTTTGGGACTCCTTGCGAATATTTTGCCCAACTATATTAGTGGTCCATTACTCCTTCTTTGTGGTGTCCTGTTGGTGCTGTGGGGACAATCCCGCACTGTCGGTTCAATTACCGAAGTCCTCAGACCTGGAGTGAATGAAGAGGAATTGATAGATGTCCTCTTAGCCCACCGTCGCTTATACCGGGGTCCAAAAATTGTGGTTGTTGGTGGTGGAACTGGACTTTCAACTTTACTCAGAGGCTTAAAAACTTATAGTGCTAATATTACTGCTATTGTCACCGTAGCAGATGATGGCGGGTCTTCTGGTAGACTGCGTGAAGAATTTGGCGTTTTACCACCTGGAGATATCCGCAATTGTTTAGCAGCACTAGCTGATGAAGAAAAATTACTGACGGAATTATTTCAATATCGCTTTCGGGCTGGAGATGGCTTAACAGGTCACAGTTTTGGTAATTTGTTTTTAACAGCCATGACTGATATTACTGGGGATTTGGTGCAAGCGATCGCTGCCAGTTCTAAAGTATTAGCGGTGAGAGGACAAGTTTTACCTGCTACCCTCAGTGATGTCCGTCTCTGGGCAGAATTGACAGATGGCCGCCGCATTGAGGGTGAGTCGAATATTCCCAAAGCTGCGGGAAAAATTGTCAAAATTGGTTGTATTCCTGAAAATCCACCGGCAGTTCCCGCGGCAATTAAAGCCATTCAAGAAGCTGATTACATTATTATTGGTCCGGGTAGTCTTTATACAAGCTTAATTCCTAATTTATTAGTTGGAGAAATTGCCGATGCGATCGCCGCTACCAATGTACCCCGCATTTATATCTGCAATATCATGACCCAACCAGGAGAAACTGATGGATATAGCGTTGCTGAACATATTCAAGCCATAGATGAAGCTTGTGGCAATAGAAGGTTATTCGATGCCGTATTAGTTCATAAAAAAACACCCTCAGCCCAAGCACTTATCCGTTATGCCCAACAAAATGCCCATCCAGTCTTTTTAGACCGAGAATCTGTCACCCAATTAGGACGGCGAATAGTTCCTGCTAATATTTTATTTGAAGATGAATATGGTGCTGTTCGCCATGACCCCCAAAAACTAGCCAAAGTCTTATTAAAATGGTACAGTGGAGCGCATCACGGGAAGTAAAAACTGGGGACGGGGAAATATATTTCCCCATTACCAATTACCAACCTAAAATATTTATGACTTCTTCCATCATTTCTCAAACTGAACCACCCCTTCCCCCTTGGGAAACTTTACCGACAATGTATGATTTACCTAGCGAAAACCCAGAGGAAAAAGGCTTGCCAGACGACTTTCATTTTTTACAACCTTTACTTTTATATTTAACTTTTCAACCCATAAACTGGAATCCAGAAATTGTTTATAGTGCGGCTGATCTGAATCTTTATTATGATCTGCAAAATCCTTTATGGTATAAACGCCCAGATTGGTTTGGTGTGGTTGGAGTGCCAAAATTATATAATGGTCAAGATTTGCGTTTAAGTTATGTCAGGTGGCAAGAACCAGCAAACCCTTTTGTAGTTGTAGAATTATTATCTCCTGGTACAGAAGATGAAGATTTAGGTAATAGAAAAAGTCAAATAGGTAAACCTCCCACAAAATGGGAAGTTTATGAACGGATTTTAAGAATTCCTTACTATATTGTTTTTAGCCGCTACACCAACGAAGTCCGCGCATTTCAGTTAGTAGGTGGTCATTATGAACCTATGAATATGATTGAAGGACGCTTACTAATGCCAGAATTAGGTTTAAGTTTAGGACTATGGCAAGGGACATTTCGAGATATTCCTAAGTTATGGTTAAGGTGGTTCACACTCACAGGAGAATTAATTCCTGAACCAACAGAAGAAGCGGCTGCGGCTAATGAAAGAGTTATTCTTGCTGAACAAGAAACAATAGAAGCAAAAAGAAAAGTTGAACAACTAGGACAACTGTTGCGTGATTTAGGCGTTAATCCTGATGAACTGGATAATGCTTAGAGGTTGTTTGAAAAGTATTATATCAAACCAGTAATCTCCAAAAACCTAACCCCCCTACCCCCCTTCCCTGCAAGGGAATGGGGGTTTTAAAGCCTCTCCCCTTGCAGGGGAGAGGTTTGGAGAGGGGTCAGTCTATACATTCAAAACTTTTCAAACACCCTCTTAGACATTACCAATTACCAATTACCAATTACCAATTACCAATTACCAATTACCAATTACCAATTACCAATTACCAATTACCAATGACTAAAATTTTCCTTCCAGATATAGAAGCAACACAGCAATTAGGTATTACCCTTGGGGAAACTTTGACTGCTGGAAGTGTGATTTTGCTAGAAGGTGATTTAGGTGCTGGTAAAACTACTTTGGTGCAAGGTATTGGTAAGGGATTGGGGATAATTGACTCTATTGTTAGTCCTACCTTTACTCTGATTAATGAGTACACAGAAGGACGCATCCCCCTTTATCACTTGGATTTATACCGTCTAGAACCTCAAGAAGTTACAAGCTTGAACCTCGAAAGTTACTGGGAAGGAATAGAAGTAATACCGGGAATTGTCGCTATTGAATGGGCGGAACGAATGCCATACTTACCAGATAGTTATTTAAAGATATGTTTAAACTATGGTGAAAATGGCAGCCGTCAAGCCGAAATTATGGTTTGCGGGAATTAGTATTACTAAATAACCAAGAAAAAAGGTTAGCAACCGTAGCAGCGCCAAAGGAAAATAGGGCAATAATGGCATCACGGGGTAAAACACCATCTAACCAACTACCTTGGATACTAGAAACAGGAAAATCTTGATCTAATCCGATTTGAATTTGTTTGGTTTTACCAGAAAAACGGGCTTCTATGCCTTTTTTATCAGATATTATTTGTAAATTGCGGATAAGTTGAATATTTAACGGTTTATTAGTGTCTTCTCCCATGAGAAATTGATTTTCTTTAATTTCTCTATCCTGTTCTGCCATGCGGATTTTACCTTCGAGAATAGTAGATATTTCTAAATCATCTCTGAGGTTGCCACCATTTTTATCTACATGAGTAAATGTGACATCTTTAGTTTTTATTTTGCCTCTAAACCATTGTTCTGATTCATATTTTGGTGGTTTTGATAAAGTGAGATAAATATTAGTATTTTCTTGAATGTTAAAAGTAAATTCTTTATTATTGGGGTTGACAATAAACTCTAATTGTGCTTGATCATCCTGTGACTTCGGTAAATTTAAACTGGGTATTTTATAACCTTCTATAATAACTTTGATAGGTTGTTCACCTAAATATATTTCTAAGGGATTGGGATTATTTTGGGAATTGGGAAGAAGAGAAAAAGCTAATCGTTGACGATAAAAATCATAATTTAATTTAGCTATCCTTGTTTGTGGTTGTAGTCGTAATTCTTTGAGATTAATTTCGCTTTCTGTACTAGAATTAGCTGGAGTAATAATTATTTTACTTTCTCTGTCTGTAAGTTGGATTTCTAAGGAATTTAATTTATCAATTTCTGGTAAAGATTGACTTTGAAAACTGCCAGTAAAGGTTAATGTTTGTTTACCTTCAGTTTCTAGTTCTTTAATGTTTTTAATATTGCCGATAAAAAGTTTAGGTTGATTATCATCATAAGTAAAACTCATTTCTTTAAAAATAAGATTACCTTCAAATGTATGAGTTCCAGGGACAATAGCCGCAATAGTAATAATACACAAAACCACAAGCAATATTATCACCAAGAAAGATGATTTTTGCTGGATTAGATATTGTTTTAGATTTGGCAATTGCTGGAGAAAATTATGATTGATATTATTAAATTTTGTCCGAATTAAACCAGACTTATTAATAATAAAATTCTTAATCTTACTAAATCTGGAATTGTGAGAAGATTGCTGTCTGCCTTTTTGCCGATATCCCATGATTTATTTTAACCAGGTTGGGTTATGTTCAAATACAATGCGTCGTTCAATTCTATCGCTTGGTTCATTACTGCGTTCAATATTAGCAATATAGTGAAGTTGATAGCGTCCTGCTGGGGCGTTACTTCCATCCCAGGTGAAACTAATTTCACCACTATTGGGGGTAGTGCGAGATGTCCTATATACTGGCTGTTGATCTTTTTTATCTGTGAGAGGGACGATTTTTACACTGGTAAATTTGACTCGATCTTGAGAATAAAAAACAAACTCGTATTTACCAGAAGTTTTTCCCAATGTAACGGGAACATAAACATTTTGAGAACCCAGGCTATAGGCTGCTACAGCGCGGAGTTTATTTGCAGGAATGTTGGCTTTTTTAAGAACGTAAGTATCCCAGCTAAAGCTGAAATTTGCACCATTGTTAGATAATAGTAAATCATCTAATTGATAGTGATAATTATCATCCAATGATTTGACTATGACTTGAGGATTTTTACCATCTTTAATGCGGGGAACTTGTAAGGTTATGGTATTACCATAACTGGCAATGTTGCGGGTAGCAATGGAAATTAAACTCAAGCTATTGCCGCTTAAAGGTTCGAGTTTGATGCCTTCACAACGGTTGGGTGGTTGCCGACGGATATAATCTGTAGAACGGGCATTTCCTTTAGGACAAGAGGCAACAGCAGACAGAGGATTAATGCCGAGGATTAATAAGCTGGCCAGTAGAATTTTATAACTCATGGTTTCGTTAAAGTAATTTTCCAGATGGACAATTGTTTTTTAACTACAGATATAGGATAGGCAAAATTTTTGGTTTCACCCGGTTTTCGGGCATAAACTATGCCTATGAGCCGATTTTTTGAGTCTATCACAGGACTGCCAGAATAACCAGGTTTCAGTTGAGTTGCAGATATTTGTAATTGTTGGTTCTGATAATTGATTTTTCCTGATTGAACAGACCATGATTTATCTTCACCTCGTTTTGCATCATGACCGATAATTTGAATAGGCATTGCGGGGTTGATGGTAGTAGACATTGATAAAGGTTGGATGTCTTCTGGTAGTTTACCGCTAACTTCCAAAACAGCTAAATCGAGTTCATCTGTAGGAGTCTTTTGGAATAATTTGGCATTCCTCCTCATTCTGACTTTACCTGTTGGTGGAGAACTGAAAAACTCCACTTGAATATTTTCACCCTGTTCATTGCCATCAAAAATCACATGACGATTGGTGAGAATTAATGTCCGGTTGGCATCTTGCTGGATAACTACACCAGTACCAACCTCAATTCCTTGACGTTGACTGTTAGAAAACTTGGCAGTAATGAGAACGACAGAACGCTTAACAGTTAAGTTGGGATCATTTTTGGGCAAAAATCCCATATCGTTTTCTACACTGGCTAGTTTATTTTGTTTTTCAGTCCATAATTTTCGTGCTTCTATATTATTGTTACGAGCATATATATAATCGGGGTCAAGTTCTTCGGCTTTGTCGAAATGTTTTATAGCTTCTTCAAACTTTTCTTGCTGTTGAAATACTAAACCTAAACCATTATTTGCAAGGGTATAATCACTAGCTGGTGGTCCAGGAGTATCTGTTAATGTTAGAGCTTTTTGGAAAGCAGCAACAGCCTCATCTAATTTCTTCTGGCCACTCAGGGCAATGCCAAGATTGTTGTAAGCAGTAGCATATTTAGGGTTAAGTTCAATAGCTTTTTGGTAAGCAGCAACAGCCTCATCTAATTTCTTCTGGCCACTCAGGGCAATGCCAAGATTGTTGTAAGCAGTAGCATATTTAGGGTTAAGTTCAATAGCTTTTTGGTAAGCAGCAACAGCCTCATCTAATTTCTTCTGGCCTCTCAGGGCAATGCCAAGATTGTTGTAAGCAGTAGCATCTTTAGGGTCAAGTTCAATAGCTTTTTGGAAAGCAGCAACAGCCTCATCTAATTTCTTCTGGCCACTCAGGGCAATGCCAAGATTGTTGTAAGCAGTAGCATATTTAGGGTCAAGTTCAATAGCTTTTTGGTAAGCAGCAACAGCCTCATCTAATTTATTTTGTTTTGTAAGTATATAACCAGAAAGATTATAGGACTTTGCATCTTGAGGATTTATTTGTAGGGATTTTTGACAAGCTGCTATGGCATCATCTAATTTGTTTTTATCATCTAGCAAATCACATAGATTGTAGTAAGCAATGGCATAGTTAGGGTTAAGCTGAATAGATTTTTTAAAAGCAGCGATAGCTTCATCTATTTTCTGCTGATCTTTAAAAATTAAACCGAGATTAATATAAGGAAAGGCATATTTAGGATCAATTTCTATAGCTTTCTGAAATGCGGTAATAGCCTCATCTAATTTATTCTGGACTTTGAGGACATTACCAAGACCATTGTAAGCAGTAGCCAATTTAGGGTTAAGTTGGATAGCCTTTTTATGGGACGCTAAAGCCTCTTCTTGTTTACCTTGGGCATTTAATACATTACCTATACCAACATAGGCTTCTGCATCATTAGGATTGAGTTGTAGGGCTTTTTGGTGTGCTGCTAAAGCCTCCGGTAATTTTCCCTGTCGTCGTAAAGCATTACCCAAATTGTTATAAGCCTTGCCATTATTAGGTTCAACCTGCAAAACCTTACGCCAAATCGTCTCTGCTTGGGGGTTGTTACCCACAGATTCGGCTGTTTCACCTTGTTTAAATAGCTGTTGGACAGTATTTTGAGCAAATACAAGCTGGGGTGTGGTAGTTAGAGATAAGGTGAGCAATAAAATACTAAATATCCGATTTCGCATAATCATCTTAGATATTTACCAGAATTTGATGCTTTAATCTTAATTTAAAACAGAGAATTTACGCAGCATATACGCAATGCTATCACAATAACCACAATAATAGATACAAATTTAATATTAAATAGACGGTAATAAACCGCATCTAAGCAGGCAATTATTAACATTATGCGAATACAAAACTACAGTTATGGGGAATGGAACAGAATTATAGTAAACAAGGTTAGGAAATAGACTTTTGTAAGATTACAAAAACCTGTATGTGTGGGGGTTTCAATGATGTCAACTCAAGTTAAAAATAGCTTATCTGTTGGCTTCCACAACCGCCAGGGAATAAATTCCCTGTCTCATAGCTCAAGTCCGTTAAAACGGACTCATAAATTTTCCTAGTGTTTAGAGGATGTTTGAAAAGTTTTGAATGTATAAATATAAATTGACCCCTCTCCAAACCTCTCCCCGACGCGGGGAGAGGCTTTGAAAACCCCATTCCCTGGTAGGGAAGGGGGCAGGGGGGTTAGGTTTTTGGAGATTATGGGTTTTCTCGTTAAGTGGACACCATTGAAGCTCTTGCTTTACTCCTACCGATGGAATCAAATAATTAAGCCGTGTTGAGTATAATTACACAATTGATTTTTCTGTTCCAAACGCAATCTACAAAAATTTTTAGCTACCTTGTCACCCATTAAAAGTTAAAGCTTGTCCGCGAACTTGTGTATTTAGCTGACCATGATCATAAACAATTTCACCACCGACAATTGTTGTTACAGGCCAACCTGTTAAATTCCAACCTTCAAAAGAACTCCAACCACACTTGCTGACAACTTCTTCCCGTTTAACTTCATGGTAATTTTTTAAATCTACCAAAACTAAATCAGCATCATAACCAGGGGTAATTTCACCTTTATTGGCAATACCATAAGCTACAGCGACCGCTTTAGACATCCATTGCACAACTTGGGCAACAGTACATTTTCCATCCATTGCAGCGGTTAACATTAAAGGTAAAGAAGTTTCTACACCGGGCATTCCTGAAGGGGTGTTTGGGTAAGTTTGGGCTTTTTCCTCTAGAGTGTGGGGGGCGTGGTCAGTGGCAATGAAATCAATAATACCATCACGTAAAGCTTGCCAGAGAACTTCATTATCATGGGGCGATCGCAATGGTGGATTCATTTGCGCTAAACTACCAATAGTTGCATAAGCATTAGTATTCAAAAGTAAATGCTGTGGTGTTACCTCTGCCGTCACCCAACTTGGTTTATCCTCACGCAGTAACTCCGCTTCCTCTGCGGTTGACATATGCAGAATATGTAACCGGCGTTGATATTTTTTAGAAAGTTTTAATGCCAATTGGGTAGCCAATAATGCCGCTTGATTATCTTGAATTTGGGAATGAACAGCCATATCTGTAATCCCCGCAAACTCCTGTTTTCGTTGCTTAATTCTGGCTTGATCTTCCGCATGAACAGCAATTAAACGGCTTCCTTGGGCAAAAATCGCCTCTAGAGAGTCTTCCTGACTCACCAACAAATCTCCGTGCATTGAACCCATAAAAATCTTAATCCCCGGTGTTGGCTGGGCAGAAAGTAAATCTGGTAAATTATCCGCCGTAGCCCCAATAAAAAAGCCATAATTAACTAAGCACTTCTGGGCTGCCCGTTGTAACTTATCATCTAAAGCTGATTGAGTAATGGTTAAAGGTCTTGTATTCGGCATTTCCAGAAAGGAAGTAACTCCCCCCTTCGCGCAAGCACAACTGGCAGTAAATAAGTCTTCTTTGTATTCTAGTCCTGGTTCACGGAAATGCACCTGGGGGTCAATCACACCAGGCAACAAAGTTAATCCTTTTGCGTCAATCTCATGAGTGGGTGTAGCATTAGCAATTTCTTGTCCTACTTGGGTTATGTGCCTTCCTTCTATCAGCACATCGCCAATCATTGAATCACCATTGGGTAAAATAATTTCAGCGTGACGAATCAGTAAACTTTGTGGATTTGACATGGATTTAAGATTTTTCGGGATAAAGGAACTATTTATGGATGATAGATAACTTTTTCTTTAAGGTAAACTTAATTGGCACGAAGAACCTTTAATTTTGGTTTTGTGTTAAAAAATGTTTATCATCAAGTAAGCTAAAAACCTGAATGTTTGTAGCTGACAACAGAAAAGCACTAGATTTTTTTACTTTATTTAACTGTCATCTGCTCCATCTGGTTAAGATTAATAATATCAAGTCTATCTGTCTGAGTTCAATACTAGTCTCCTAACATACTTCAACAATTTCATGCAAAATCAAGCGTCTGATAAAAACTCTAGTCAAGAACCCGATAATTCCTGGATAGTAGAGCTAGGTAAAACGATGATCTTGAGTATCTTTCTGGCTCTAGGAATTCGTACCTTTGTTGCCGAAGCCCGTTGGATTCCTACTGGTTCTATGGAACCAACCCTCCATGGTGTCAAAGACCAGTGGCTGGCAGACAAGATTATTGTTGATAAAGTGAAATATAAATTTGCTAACCCCGAACGGGGAGATATAGTCGTATTTTTACCACCACAAGAAATCCAGAATAATCCTGAACGGGAAGCATTTATTAAAAGAGTAATTGGTTTACCTGGGGAAAAAGTAGAACTCAGAGAAGGGAAAGTATATATAAATAGCCAGCCTCTACCGGAAAATGTTTACCTATCCTCTTCTGTGCGGACTTTTGTTGAAGCTTGCAATAGTAGCGGACTCCAACCTCCTTTTTTGGCTAAACCGGAAATTATTCCCGCAAATTCTTACTTAATGCTCGGTGATAATCGTCCTAACAGTTATGATGGGCGTTGTTGGGGTGTTGTTCCCCGAAAAAATATGATTGGTCGGGCTGTAGCTCGTTTTTGGCCACTTGATAGAATGGGTGCAATTGATAAAGCTCCTGCTTATTCATCTCCAAAACCATGAAATGATGCCATATCTAGCCAAGATTTTGCTATATCCAATTAAGTCGCTAGATGGTATAGAAGTAGAAAAGGCGACTATTCTCGACCGTGGCGCACTTGAGTATGACCGGGAATTTGCATTTTTTGACGCAGAAAATAAGTTTGTCAATGTTGACACTCCCCGCTCTAAAGAGACGGGGATTCTTTGTTCAAAGATATGACTTGCTCATCCAGGATTTCTCCAGCACAAGTAGAGGACTCATCTCCCAAAGCGTTGCTCATGTCTAGCATGAAAGTTCCGGTATGCCCTACCGTACTCAATCCTCGACTCAGGATATTTCTAGCTGCATTTTGGTAGAGTCGAGGGGGAATATTATTTCCCGCCCCTCTCTGTTAAATCTGGGCGTGCAGCTTTCACGCGGTGGCTTCCGATGTTCTTAGCTTTTGCTTTTGCTCATGTGAATATAATCGTGGCAGCTTTCGTGAATTGCTAGAAGGTTTTTAGGTTTCCAATTGTTATGGTTTCCATCAACATGATGTAAATGTACCTTCTCATCACTGAGCATTTTTAGCCCACAATGTCCACATTTATGGTTTTGCCGTTTGAGGGCTTTAGAGGTATGATTGTCATAGAGTTTGCTGTTACGCTCGCTCCAGTAACTCAAATCTCCGTCGTAGGGTGATTTCTCCCCTTTAACATTGATGTGTTTATTTTCGGAGTAAGGAACTGCGGGGAACGCTTTATCTAGTAATTGTTTGCTAGAATGGCGATTCTTTTTGGCTTCCTTATTGAATACCTTGAATGTTCTGTGTTGGATATGGTAAAGGGAAAATCTAGACCCGTCCATCTTACAGAAGCGATGGTAGTTCCTCCAACCTCTAACTACGGGAGCTAATTTCTCAGCCTTGGTAGTAGCACCATAATTCGAGCAGTTGACGATGGCTTTTACTTTCTTGCGAAAAGATTTAAAGTTGTCCACTGAAGGAACGCATCTAAACTTCCCGTTTTTCTGGACTTTGAAGTTCCAGCCGAGGAAATCGAACCCATCTGTCGCGGCGGTTAGCTTTAGCATTATTGCTGTGCCTAACCATGCTCTTCTCCAATTTGTGTTTTCTGAACACCTCAAACCAATTACGGTCTGTCCTACCCGAATTGAAGGAGTTCCGCTGCTCGTCTAGCCTACTTAGGGTTCGACCTCCCTTAGACCTCCAATCCGTTTTTATTCGTTCCCTCGGTTGATTGATTGTTCCGTTAGATGTAGCCAATTCAACCACTGGATTCCCTGGACTCTTGCCGCTATTGAGACGGATATGCGGCGGGAATTAGCTCCAGTAAAGTCGGGTTTTTGAGTTGTGTCCCGCTTTGGATTAGGTCGCTTTTTTAGGCTCGGTTTCATCATAGGAACTCCCCGTTAGCGCCAAGTGTCACCTCACAACAGGTGTCTGATTGCGCCCTGTTCCCAGCTTTGACCTCCCGAAACCGAGTCGGGTCATCATGGGCAGATAGGGAGTCATACCTGAGTCTGGCAGATGGGGCTTTCACCCATATCAGACCGAGAGTTCAACCTTTTTCCATGATTGGATTGGGTTGGTTAGCTTATGTACGGACTGATTACCGTGATTCAGCTAACAACGAATCGCACCATCTCTATCCATCACACAGCCACACTGACAAACGTGTGTCCTCGTAGATAGAGTTTTCTTAACAACTTCACCACAGCTAGAACATTCCTGGCTAGTATATTGCGGATTTACCGCTACCGTGACTCTCTTAAATCCCACATTCCGCACCCCAAAATGTTACAGAGGGAAATTACGGAGATGAAAATCAAAGGAAGCATCAAAACAAACAGATAAAGTGAAAAAAGGCATTTGAGAAACAGTAAATCACCAAAAATGTCATCAAAATCTATTCTCAATAAGAAGCAATAAGAATGCACACCACCTGGAGAGGTCAATAGATAAGCGAAAGAAGATATTCAAGAAACAATTATAAGTTAGACTAATCAATTAAAGTAAAAAACGAAATTATAGACATAGTAAAATGGAGCTATAAATCAAAGAGATTAGCTCATCTTTACTCATAGAAATTAAATTGATAGAGATGATAATTAGCTGACTAATTGATAGTAACGTAAACAATCATCTGGTAAAAGACTCAAGATAAAATCTCTGTCCTTATTCCAATTAGAAATATGTTTCTCCTGATTGAGTGTAACCAAATGAATACACTGAAAGCATTGAAAAATCCAGCGTAAAGTAGGACGATTAGTTGCTTTGCCTAATTGATTTTTAATTGTTGATTTAGACTCCAAAAGAGCATTTCTAATATGACGTTGAGCCAAAGTATAAACCAGTAGACATAAACCCATAATCATTCCCAAAGACTCTATTCTCTCAGGACTTTTGAGGAAAATACTGTCGGCAAAAAATAATGGGTCTTTGAGAAAACCAAACCCTCTTTCACATGATTGTTGAGCTTTATATGCGATCTTCCGCAAGCCTCCATCCTGATGTTTTGTATTCAACTCCAACGACAATCTTTTTGGAATTGAGGATATCCTTTTAAGCCAGGAATATTCTTCTTGCAATTATCATAAAACCGAGAGATAGAAGACCATGCTCGTTCGGGAAATTCTGGGTTGACTCCGGCTTTGAGACATCGGAATATTCCTTGTCTTATGCTCTTTGGAGCAATGAGTCTGTCCATAATGGCGGTGTGGTTTATCCTATCGAAGCATTTTTCGATATCGAGTTCTATGACTCGTTTATAAGGGAAATGCCGAAAACCCTTGAAGATGTAGCTGACTTAGGAAGCTACATCTGTGCTTTAGACAAGGGATGAAGGCTAGTTGCTTTCCTTTATCCTGCATTGACGTTAATCGCGTTGCTGTTCAATATATTTCTTAACCGTTTCTGTGCAGATATTCCCAGCGGTACTAACAAAATAGCTTGGTGTCCACAGCGTAGGTATTTTTAAAAGTTCGGGAAATTCTTTCCTAAGATGATGAGATGCTCTCCCCTTGATTTTCCTCATGATGCTAGATGGATCATCGGTTGGCTTCACATTTAAAAACAGATGGACATGATCCGGCATAATCTCCATAGCAATAATTTTCCACCTATTCTCTATAACCAACTCGCAAATAATTTGCTGTAACCTCTCTGCGATAGAACCTACCAGCACTTTTTTCCGACGTTTAGGAATAAAGACAAAGTGATAATTCAGCAGTGAGACTGCATTGCTTTCGTGCCTGTACTCGTCTGGAGAAAACTTAGCCATAACCTTAAAATATTTACTTGCTATTTGTATATAGCTATTGTATAATCAAATAAAGGAAACAACAATGGGAGGGACTTATATTTGCTAACAAACTATGTATATAAGCTACGTCCTAATATTAGTCAATCCGATAAAATGGACGGTTGGCTAGATATGCTCCGGTCTACTTACAATTGGAGTTTGGCTGACAGAATAGCTCAATACAACCAGCAATTTATTCAAGGTGACTATTGTGATATTAGGACTAAAGCAGAAGCTTGTCCATTAACTTGTTTTGTCAGTAAAAATGGAGCAAGTGGAGAGCCGTGGAAGGATGTTAAAACCGATAAAAATGGCAACATCAAAAACCCTCGACGCAGTGCTGGTGATATTCAAATAACGGCATTACCATATCTAAAAAAAGCTAGACCTTGGTTTGCTGAGATTGATTCTACAGTCCTACAGCAAAACGTCAAACGCCTTGACACTGCCTATAAAAACTTTTTTGAAGGGAGAGGGTTTCCTAAGTTTAAAAACCGGAGTAATTTTACCTCTTTTACTTACCAGATGGGCGTAAAAGCTCAAGGGAATAAAATCTATCTTCCTAAGTTGGGATGGCTGCGGTTTTTCAATTCTCGCTCAATACCAACAGGCTTTACTATCAAAGCTGCCACATTAAGAAAGCGTCAAGATGGTTGGTATGTCTCAATTAGGATTGAAGATAAAACCATACCAGACTATGTAAAAAAACCGCTAAACGAAGTTAAAGCCTCGACTCCGCTCGGCTTTAACCCTGAGCGAAGTCGAAGGGTTAATTCTATTCTTGGTTGTGACTTAGGAATAACTAAACTTGTCCATTTCTCCGACAGACATCAAATTGATAATCCTAAATTCTCAACCAATAAAAAAGCTAGACGCACTTTAAAAATTAGACAGCGACGGGTTAATCGTAAAGTCAAGGGTAGTAAGAATCGTAAAAAAGCAGCTAATAAAGTAGGACGGTTTCACAAAAAGATTACAGATAAACGGACTGCTTATCAATGGAGTGTTGCTAATACAATAGTTTCTAGAAAGGTTGATGCTATTGCCTTAGAAGATTTAAACATCTCCGGTATGTTGAGGCGTTGCCAAGTTAAAACCGATGAAAAAACAGGGAGATTTTTAAAGAATGGCCAGTCTAGAAAAAAAGGATTAAACCGTTCTATTTCTGATGCAAGTTGGAGTGATTTGATTTTAAAAATTGAGTATCTCGCTGTGAAGCAAGGAAAAGTTGTAATTAAAATTAATCCTAAATACTCCAGTCAAGAATGCAGAAATTGTGGGCATACTGATAAGTCAAACCGTGATGGTGAGAAATTCATTTGTACGGAATGCGGATATCACGAACACGCCGATATTGGTGCTGCAAAGACTATCAGAGATAGAGGTTTCAAAATAGTACGTGGGGACTCCGCGAAACTTGCTGTTTAACAGCTAAACGCCCAGAAGATGAGCCAGTGCGGTCTTGGGGTTTCCCCAAGTAGAGCAACTGGCGGTATCAGCACGCACTTTTGTGCAAACGTACTGAGTCTGGGAACTTGTGCAAACAAGATATTAAGATTGTGAAATCTTAAGAATCCCCGTGTCTTTAGACCGGGGAGTGTCAAAAAAGAGAATTTTGCAAATGACTATTTACTTTTATCAGGTTTCCCAGCCCTATGGTTGTTTTTCTAACTTTTCTCCCCACAGTATTAACATTGATGGTACTGACTGGCCAACCGTTGAGCATTATTATCAAGCACAAAAGTTTGTTGGTAGTTCCGATGCTCCCATTATACCTTTAATTCACGGTGCTGTTAGTCCTGAACAGGCTGCTGCTTTAGGGCGTTGTCCCTCTCGTCGTTTCCGTCCAGATTGGGAATTGGTGAAAACTCAAGTTATGCGGATTGGGGTACTACAAAAATTTATCACTCATGCTGATATTAGGGAAATATTATTAATCACAGGTGATGAAATGCTTATAGAAAATTCCCCTACAGACTGTTTCTGGGGCTGTGGTGCAAATCATACAGGAGAAAATCATCTCGGTAAAATCCTCATGAGTGTACGTGCAGAAATCCGCTCACAATTCTTGAAAAGATGAAAACCTTTGATACTGGTCGCTTGTATAAAATATTGTTTACTGAGAATATCATCAAAAAAAGCTGATATTATAAACAGAGGTTGCTATTTTACCACGTATTAATTCTGATGAAAAATAGAAAACAACAACATAATTGGCTGATGTTACTGGTAGGTAACGGCTATATAACTTTGTCTATTAGTATTCTGTTGTTTGGTTGTGTGAGTGCAGTTACTGACTCTAGCCGTGTTTTGGCAAAAGATGATTCCTCAAAAATTGCTCAATCTCCAGCAGCAACAAAGGAAAATGCAGAACGGCTTTTTGAAGAGGGACAGGCACTTTATCAAAAAGGATCAGCAGAGTCATTGCGACAAGCAATTCAAAAATGGCAAGAGGCTAGATTATTGTATCGGGCTGTGGGCGATAGCGAAGCGCTCCGTAGGAATCGCGGTGGGGAAGCTATCACTCTCAATAGTATCGGTCTTGTCTACAATGCTTTAGGAGAAAAGCAAAAAGCACTGGACTATTACAACCAAGCTTTACCCATAAGTCGGGCTGTGGGCGATAGCGAAGCGCTCCGTAGGAATCGCCGTGGGGAAGCTATCACTCTCAATAGTATCGGTCTTGTCTACAATGCTTTAGGAGAAAAGCAAAAAGCACTGGACTATTACAACCAAGCTTTACCCATACTTAGGGCTGTGGGCGATAGCGAAGCGCTCCGTAGGAATCGCAGTTGGGAAGCTATCACTCTCAATAATATCGGTGGTGTCTACTCTGATTTAGGAGAAAAGCAAAAGGCACTGGACTATTACAACCAAGCTTTACCCATAAGTCGGGCTGTGGGCGATAGCGAAGCGCTCCGTAGGAATCGCCGTGGGGAAGCTATCACTCTCAATAGTATCGGTCTTGTCTACAATGCTTTAGGAGAAAAGCAAAAAGCACTGGACTATTACAACCAAGCTTTACCCATACTTAGGGCTGTGGGCGATAGCGAAGCGCTCCGTAGGAATCGCAGTTGGGAAGCTATCACTCTCAATAATATCGGTGGTGTCTACTCTGATTTAGGAGAAAAGCAAAAGGCACTGGACTATTACAACCAAGCTTTACCCATACGTCGGGCTGTGGGCGATAGCGAAGCGCTCCGTAGGAATCGCGGTGGGGAAGCTATCACTCTCAGTAATATCGGTCTTGTCTACTCTGATTTAGGAGAAAAGCAAAAGGCACTGGACTTTTACAACCAAGCTTTACCCATACTTAGGGCTGTAGGCGATAGCGAAGCGCTCCGTAGGAATCGCGGTGGAGAAGCTACCACTCTCAATAGTATCGGTCTTGTCTACGATGATTTAGGAGAAAAGCAAAAGGCACTGGACTTCTACAACCAAGCTTTACCCATACGTCGGGCTGTGGGCGATAGCGAAGCGCTCCGTAGGAATCGCGGTGGAGAAGCTACCACTCTCAATAATATCGGTCTTGTCTACTCTGATTTAGGAGAAAAGCAAAAGGCACTGGACTTTTACAACCAAGCTTTACCCATACGTCGGGCTGTGGGCGATAGCGAAGCGCTCCGTAGGAATCGCAGTAGGGAAGCTACCACTCTCAATAATATCGGTGCTGTCTACAATGCTTTAGGAGAAAAGCAAAAAGCACTGGACTATTACAACCAAGCTTTACCCATATTTAGGGCTGTGGGCGATAGCGAAGCGCTCCGTAGGAATCGCAGTAGGGAAGCTACCACTCTCAATAATATCGGTGCTGTCTACAATGCTTTAGGAGAAAAGCAAAAGGCACTGGTCTTTTACAATCAAGCTTTACCTTTAATGCGGGCTGTGGGCGATCCCTATGGAGAAGTTACCATTCTTGATAATATTCGTGCATTAGGAGGATTTTAAGTATAGGCTTATGAACTACCCCTGGCTAACTTCGTTTGAGCCAGGGGTTTCTACATCCCCTAGCGGAGCCTGAGATTTTTGACGTTTCTTTTGACCGAGTTGCTTCATACTTCCAGCATTCTTGGGTTTGCTGGTGTTTGAAGTAGAGCTAGAATCATCCACGTCTAAGAGGCTAGTTCCTAACCCCTGTAGATTATTTGAGTACCAAAGTAGCATTACTTCTGCGGCGGCGATATCGCGCTGTTGGGTATATCCGCAGTTATGGCAAACATGAGTTCTTGCGGCTAAACTCTTCTTTTCTTGATGCCCACATTTTGGACAAGTTTGAGATGGTTTTACCTTCCTTGTAGGCACTTCTACAAACAAGCCACCAATGTCTGATAATTTCGCTTTTAGAGCGTCCCTTATCATCCCCATTCCCACATCAAGAATTGATTTATTTAGTCCTGCCTTTTGTTTTTTACGTTTACCTTTCTTAGCTTTGGCACTCATTTTTTTGACTTCTAATTTTTCAGTAACTACCGTGCTATTACCGCTGATTATTCGTGTAGTTTCTTGGTGAACAAAGTTCTGTCTTTGGTTAGCAACTTTTCTCGAAAGTTTACTAACTAACTTCTGAACTTTCTTCCACCTTCTAGAAGCCTTAACTTTCTTTTTGAAATTGGGAGAACGTTTTCGACGTTTTGATTTACCCAACTCTTGATTTTTTTGTTCTGCTTTTCGGAAAAACCGAGGTGCAGCCACTAAACCATTGTCTTCACCATTTGTCCAAGCAATTGCATCATTACAACCTAAATCAATTGCCATAACACCATTATCAGTTTTGCGGCTATTCTTTAACAAAGTATCATCAATTTCTAAGACGATGGAAGCATACCATTTACCATTGCGGTTAACGATATCTAAAGCTTTAGGATGCCCCCAAAGTCTAGCTTTACCCCGCATTTGGATTTGACCAATCTTTGATAATTCTAAATAGCCGTTATCTCCTGTGCTATGTACTTTCCAACCCGTAAAAGATGGGTAAGTCCAACCGGAATAATGGCGAATTGACTTGAATCTAGGATACTTTGCTAGTCCCTTGAAAAACCTTTGGAAAGCAAAATCAACCCGTTTTAATGTGGCTTGTAGTGCTTGGGAATTAATTACTTTATATTCTATCCAGACTTCTTTGAAATCCGGTAAACAGTTCTGTTGCTCAAAGTAAGAAACAGATTTACCAAACTTTTTATATGAAGTAATGCGGTTAGATACAGCAGCATTATACAAATCTTTATGAAGTTGACGATGGTAGGACAACTTTTCACTGACTTGTTTATTTGGATATAGTCGGAAAGTTTCTCTACGTAACGCCATTGATGTTTTTACCTCTTGTTTTTGTTGACTCTAAATACTATTATATATCTATCTACATAGATATGTCAACTCATGAAAAAACCAAGAACACAAACTGAATGGCAACAGAGAAACAAAGACAAAGTTAACAAGTATAATGCTAGATACAGCGGTTTCCGCTCTTATGAGGTACAAAGTTGAATCATGAAACTCTTGTAGTGCGGGCATCTTGCTCGCTAGATATGTACCTCATAACACCGGGAAGTGCTGTATAGAAAGAGTAAAATTCGGATTGGGCTAACGATAGATAAAGAAGTTGCTGAAAGGATATCGGCAATAAAAGACCCAAGTCAAAGTTATGGTGAATGGTTGCGTCAGATAATAGATAATTTACTTGCGAACCAATGCTAATATTTTGTCAAAAACTCAACTGTCCTCAAAATTCTTTTACTTGCAGTAAAAAACATTTTAAGAACGTTTCGTTTTTGACTTGCTTACATCCCCACCCTATGAGTACATTGAGGGTGGGGAATTACGCAAAACTGTTAAAGCTCACTGATGTTTTTTGTTTGTAAAGTTTAATTGCAAAAATATCCAATCTAATTTAAAGTTGTTATTCTAATAGTTGAAGCCATTAGAGCTTCCCTGGCAGATACAACAGCTAGAGAGAAAGAAGAGAAAAAACGCAAGTTAAATAAGAGGTAAAAGCGCTGTTTAATTTACATCTGTCTCGTCAACAAACAACAACACCCAACGCGAAAGCTGATATTCCCTCAAATGAATGAAAATCAGGGGGCGCTGTAACTGGTTTCCATCCCTTGTTGATCAAGTTGATGAAAGGTAGTACATCCCTGGCTAGAGTTAACAAAAAGAGGGAATCAACAAGCTAGTAGATGTCTGGGTGTTGTTGTTTGTAATATTATCCTAAAATTAAATATCAAGAGACAAAAAAATAGTTAAATACAGCACTTTCTGATGTGATGAGGTACTTATCCAGCGGGCAAGATGCCCGCACTACAAGAGTTTCATAATTCAAGTTTGTACCTCATTAGAGCAAAATCTGCTGTAGAAAGTAATTAACTTTTTCCCCAAACAAATCATCACAGTTACAATAAAACTGATTGGTGCGAATACTTTGGACTGGAGTTTTAAATGACTATTGCCAGCATTTCACAGACAAAACCTTTAACAAACACAGAATTACAAAAAATTAACGCCTATTGGCGTGCAGCCAATTATCTCTCTGTTGGACAAATATACCTCCTCGACAATCCTCTTTTGAGAGAACCACTCCAACAAGAACACGTCAAACCTCGACTATTAGGACATTGGGGAACTACCCCAGGGCTAAACTTGATTTACGCCCACTTCAACCGAGTTATTAAAAAATACGACCTCAATGCAATTTACATAGCTGGTCCTGGACATGGTGGACCCGGAATTGTTGCCAATACCTACTTAGAAGGAACATATAGCGAATATTACCCCAACATCTCCCAAGATGAAGAGGGAATGCAAAAACTATTTAAGCAATTCTCCTTCCCTGGTGGTATTCCCAGTCACGTCGCCCCAGAAACCCCTGGTTCTATCCATGAGGGGGGAGAATTAGGCTATGCTTTAGTTCATGCTTACGGTGCAGTATTTGATAACCCTGATTTGATAGTTGCGGCGGTTGTGGGTGACGGAGAAGCGGAAACTGGACCCCTAGCAACTAGCTGGCATTCTAACAAATTTATCAACCCTGTTACTGATGGTGCAGTTTTACCAATTCTGCATTTGAATGGATACAAAATTGCCAATCCCACAGTATTAGCACGGATACCCCATGGGGAATTGGAAAGCCTATTTATCGGCTATGGCTATAAACCTTACTTTGTGGAAGGTTCTGAACCGGCGGAAGTTCACCAAAAAATGGCGGCAGTATTAGATACAATCATTCCTGAAATTCAAAGTATCCAAAGAGAAGCGCGGGTACATGGTTTCCAAGCACGACCGCAATGGCCAATGATTGTTTTACGCACTCCTAAAGGTTGGACTGGACCCAAGGAAGTGGACGGGAAGAAAACAGAGGGTTATTGGCGATCGCACCAAGTCCCTTTTAGTGATATAGCTGGTAAACCGGAACATCTGCAATTGCTGGAAGATTGGCTAAAAAGTTACAAACCTGAAGAACTTTTCGACACCAACGGTCAACTGATTCCCGAACTGGCAGAACTAGCCCCCAAAGGTCAGCGTCGCATGGGAGACAACCCCCACGCTAACGGCGGAATTTTGCTGCGTGACTTGAAAATGCCTGATTTTAGCAACTATGCTGTAGAAGTATTTAAACCAGGGACAGTTAACGCTGAAGCTACCAAAGTTACTGGCAAGTTTCTCCGTGACATTATGAAACTCAACGAAGAAAGCCGTAACTTCCGCGTTTTTGGTCCCGACGAAACCGCCTCAAATCGTTTAGATCCTTTATTTGAAGTGACAAACCGCGCTTGGGATGCGGAAACTCTCCCGGAAGATGACCATTTATCACCGGACGGTCGAGTTATGGAAATCCTCAGCGAAACCAATTGTCAAGGCTGGTTAGAAGGATATTTGTTAACAGGTCGTCATGGTTTCTTCTCCTGTTATGAAGCCTTTATTCACATCATTGATTCCATGTTCAACCAACACGCCAAATGGTTGAAAACAACTCGGCATATTACTTGGAGAAGACCAATTGCCTCTTTAAATTATCTTCTCACTTCTCATGTTTGGCGACAAGATCATAACGGGTTTTCTCACCAAGATCCTGGTTTTATTGATCATGTAATTAACAAAAAATCCGAAATCATTCGTGTTTATCTACCACCTGATGCTAATACTTTGCTATCAGTAACTGACCATTGTTTAAGAAGTCGTAATTATGTCAATGTGATTGTGGCTGGTAAACAACCTGCATTACAATATTTAGACATGGATTCTGCAATTAAACATTGTACCAAAGGTTTAGGAATTTGGGAATGGGCTAGTAATGATCAAGACAGTGAAACCGATGTAGTTATGGCTTGTGCTGGAGATGTTCCAACTTTGGAAACTTTAGCGGCTGTGGATATTTTACGGCAAAATTTCCCAGATTTAAAAGTGCGAGTTGTTAATGTTGTGGATTTGATGACTCTACAGCCAAAAAGTGAACATCCTCACGGTTTAAATAGTAAGGATTTTGATACTATTTTCACAACTGATAAACCAATCATCTTTGCATTTCATGGTTATCCTTGGTTAATTCATCGTCTCACCTATCGGCATACAAATCATCAGAATATTCATGTGCGTGGTTACAAAGAAGAAGGAACAACAACCACACCTTTTGATATGGTGGTAATGAATGATTTAGATAGATTCCATTTAGTTATGGATGTGATTGACCGTGTACCAAAATTAGGTTCTCAAGCAGCTTATGTAAAACAAAAATTGCAAGATAAGTTGATTGAACATAAGCAATATATTCAGAAACACGGTGAAGATATGCCAGAAATCCGCGATTGGACTTGGCCATATTAATAATTGAGTTAAGCTGATTTTATAGGTAAGGGTTTAGCACTGCTAAACCCCTACACATGAGATAACAATAAACAATTTATTTTTCTGTTGATGCTGCAAAAGTTGTCCCTATTTCTCTGAATAATTTAGTATTTTATAATTAGTTTTTTGTAAAATTATAATTATCTATTTTCTAATATAGGAATCCGGTTTGATTGTTGTTCATTATACTGAGACTCAATCGTTGATTCGATGGGGTTTACGGTTTACAGCTTGTTCAAAAATCAAATAGTAGCCCTATATAAGTAGGTGAACACAATAAAACCAAACTGTGTAAAGAAACGTAAAATCGCCCAAACCCTCTTCACTCTTGCCTCTTGCCTTTTGCCTCTTGCCTTTTGCCTTGCCATAACGACAATTTTCAACGCCAACCTACTTACTTCTCTCGACAATAGGTAATAGCCCAAATTAGCAACTATTACCCATTATCAAGAATTAAATTAACCCAATAAACCTTGGATTAATCCAGAATTACTGGTTAAGAAGAAAGCGACTACTGCGCCACCGATACCACCAATCAAGAAAGCACTGGTGAAATTATTCCAGCTTTCCTTAGAGTTAAAAGCATCAACAGGAGGATTGGGTACAGCAATACTAGCAAGAGCTTTACCAGGGTTGCTGTTAGCATATAGGGATAGGCAAGCTGTCAAAATTACAACCAATCCAATACTACCCAACAAACCAGCTAAGGTAGCATTGGGGGCATTGCGTAAAGGACCTAATCTATGGAAAGGTCCAAATAGTAAATAACCATGAGCCATACCGACTTCCAAACCGCGTCTAAAAGGATTTAGACCGGGGCGATAAGCTGGTAAATTGCTAATAAACCACTTCACCAAAGGAGCGGAATTGATGGGGGTTTCTAGATCGCCTTTTTGTGGATCACGTGCTGCTATTGCCATAACTTTTCGATTCCTTGGATCACTAGGTGGGTTTTTGATGAGCTTACTGCTTGAGTTATGTTGTTTGCTCGCTTTTAAATGAGAAAGATAGCATTTTTCATAAGAATTAATTTTGCCACTTTCTCATTTAGAAAAGTATGAAACCCGCAAACAGTGGACAACATGACGAGTTTCATACATTAGTGAAGATTGCTAATTTGAGTGATATTTTCACCTAACTAGGTTTGATAACTCAATGAGACAATCTACAAGCAAAAGCTAATTTACTTAACTTTTGTAAACCGGATTTTCAACCTATAGGGGGTGGAAAAGGAGGTCAGGGAAGAAGCGATTAAATTCAATCAAAATCCCGGCTGTGATTGTCAACCAGATAGTTGCTGCAACGGGAGCAGTGGAAATGAATGTAATCAAGTAGTTGGTTTCGTTACCTTTTTCAGCCATGAATTTAGTCTCTAGAATGAGTGATTGAAAACAAATGAATTAACGTGGCGAAACGGTAATTTCTGAATCCTTCGCGGTTAATTCGCCGGAGAGCAATTCCTTGATTGCTGCTGCGGGCCAAGCAAAACCGGAGGTGATGATAGGTAGAGCAATACCCAAATCAATTTGGATTTCTTTTTGCTCCGCATCTGATCCTGTTTTGATTGCTTGGAGATAAGCACGGCCTACCCAACCAATCCAACCAGCAATGTAGAGGAAGAGAATACTAGGGATTAAAAAATCACCAGCATGATCAAGACTGCCATCTACAATCAAGTGAGGATAACCTTCAGGGCCACAGAGCGCCTGAGAATAACGTTCAAACCGCTTTTTGCCAGATTCGGGGTCAGTGGTGGTGTTGCGGGCATTTAGTGCTAGCTCTTGAAAGGCGGGAGAGTCTTTACAAGGAACAAGGTTTGCGCCTAGTGCATTAGCTTCAGGAGCAAAATTGAACCAAAGAGTCATCACCAAAAGCAAAGCAAACAATCGTCTCATGGAGTTGTTTCCTTTTATTACAAAACGAGAAGTTTCTTGTACAAAACGAAGCGGCTTGTACAGTCTTTATTTTAGATAACTAGGAAGTTATCATACTCTTGGCTGGGAACTGAGTAAAGTTTAAGTCAACAAAAGTTAAAGCTTCTCAATCAAAAGATAGGGAAGCAGGGTAGGAAGTAGGGAGCAGCGGGCAGGGGGAGATATGAGAGAATTGCTGTATTATTCTTTTGCCTCTTGCCTTTTGCCTTTTGCCTGTTCCCCGTTCCCTATTATTTTACTATGACAACCGTTCTAGCCATTGAAACCAGTTGTGATGAAACTGCTGTTGCAATTATTAAGAATCGTGAAGTGTGTAGCAGTATTGTTGCTTCACAAATTTCTATTCATCAACAATATGGTGGGGTAGTACCAGAGGTGTCCTCACGTCAGCATTTAGAAACCCTGAATTATGAAATAGAGCAAGCAATGGAGTCTAGTCATCTAGATTGGAGTCAGATTGATGGGATAGCTGCCACCTGTGCGCCTGGACTAGTAGGAGCGTTGCTGGTAGGATTAACGGCTGCCAAAACCCTGGCAATTGTCCATGATTTGCCTTTTTTGGGAGTGCATCACCTGGAAGGTCATATTTACGCGACTTACTTGAGCGAGCCAAGTTTAAATCCTCCCTTTCTTAGCTTACTTGTTTCCGGCGGTCATACAAGCTTGATTTATGTGAAAGATTATGGTATATACGAAACCCTGGGAGAAACCCGTGATGATGCGGCGGGTGAGGCTTTTGACAAGGTGGCGCGGTTGTTAAAACTGGGTTATCCCGGTGGACCAATAATTGACAAACTGGCACAAACTGGCAATCCCCAAGCCTTTGCATTACCGGAGGGCAAAATTTCTTTACCAGGTGGGGGTTATCATCCCTACGATTGTAGTTTTAGCGGATTAAAGACAGCGGTATTACGTTTAGTGCAGCAGTTGCAGAAAGAGGGCAAAGAAGTACCAATTGCCGATGTAGTGGCTAGTTTCCAGGATACTATAGCGCGATCGCTGACCAAAAGAGCGATCGCTTGCGCTCGGAACTATGGATTAGATACCATTACTGTAGGTGGTGGTGTAGCAGCTAATAGTGGGCTGAGAAAGCATTTACAAGCAGCAGCCAGTAAACATAACTTGCGGGTTCTATTCCCCCCCTTAAAATTTTGCACTGACAACGCCGCCATGATTGGCTGTGCAGCCGTTGAACACCTATCACGTGGCAGAACTTCCCCACTCACATTAGGAGTCCATTCCCGGCTCTCACTGAACCAAGTCATGCAGTTATACGAAAATTAATTCAGGAGTATGGCTAACGCCACGCTTCGCTATCAGGAGTATGGCTAACGCCACGCTTCGCTATCAGGAGTATGGCTAACGCCACGCTTCGCTATCAGGAATTCAGGAGGAAGAAAGAAGAAAGAAGAAAGAAGAAAGAAGAAGGAAGAAAGACAGTTACCAATGACAACTGACAACTAACAACTGTACGGGCGAAGCATTTGGAGAACTATTTTTGGCAATGACCGATAATTTATCTTCCAAATGCTTCGCCCCTACTGACAACCATTGGTGACAATTGACCGAATATGTTCAGCTACGGCTTCTGGTTGCTCTAACATAGCTAGATGTCCACAATCAGGAATTTCAATCACATTATCGCCAACGGATTGGAAAAGCCAATGAAAACTTGCTAAATGGCGGATATATTTGGGTTCCATCACCTTATCGTCAGCGCCAGCTAAAAAATAGACTGGCTGCTTTAATTTTGAGACTAATTGGGGTAAACAGTTAATTTCTGCTTCCGTAGTCGAGTCAAAAAGAGTTCCTAAAGCAGCTTCTGGATCAGCAACAATAAAATCAATCAGTCGTTGACGCGCCCAATATCGGTCTAAAGGATGTAATACACTAGCTTTAGTAAACAACAAATCAATCAAAGGCATTTGTGAAAGCCAACGAGGACGGACTTGTAAAAATTTTTGCCCAGCCGCACGAAATTGCTCAAACGCTTCTTTAAGATAAATCCCACCGCCTGCATTAATACAAATTACACCTTGAACACAATCAGGTAATTGAGTCGCTGTCCATAGAGCAATAGTGCCACCCAAAGAATGACCAATTAGCCAAGCACTAGAAATATTCAGGTGTTGGAGAAGCACAGCCAAATCCCGAGCATAAGCAGATGGAGAGTACATAGAATCCAAAGACAAACTAACCATACTAGAGTCTGTAGCAGTCAGTTCTATATCTGATGTCACCTGGGACTGTGATTCACCAAACCCTCGCAAATCGTAAGATAAACACTGTAAATCTATTGATAGACGAGAAATCACAGGTTGCCAATATACGCTACTATTTAGCCAACTGTGGATAAATACTAAAGTATGGGGGCATGATGTGGGAGCCGTTAGCTCATAAGTATGTGGAACGCCTAAGATTTCTATTGTTGCCATAATTAAATATCGTCCCCTCAATAGTGGGTGCGACTCAATACAGGTTTTTGGTAGTGCGGGCATCTTGCCCGCGTGAGCGAGACGCTCACACTACAGTCCATCATTTTTATCTTGACAAACTACTAGTGCGTCCGCGCCAAAGGAGTAAATTGGCATTGACTACCAGTAGGTTTTCTTGCCACATAGCGTACATCACTTTATAGAATAATCCCGGTTGATTATCAGCTTCAATGACTAAAGCGGGAAAGATACTTGAATTTCGGAAAATTTTTGCCTTTGGGTGAGTTTTATGGAGTAGTGTGAAAACAAAATGCTAGAGTTGAGAGTGATTGGGAAGAAACACCTGATAACTAGCTGTGAGTATTACAAATCGCTAAAACACCTAGAATATTTCTAGTGGATTGGCAAGCAATGATCACAGTGATGTTAAATGTGAATCAACACTTTTAAAAAGTGGAAACCAATTTTAGTCATACTACCCGAACTGCATTGGCATGGGTTTTTGGAAAACTTGGTTTAGCACTCCTGAATCTTTAGCGGCAAATAAAAACACTGCTGTTAATGAGCATACAGCGGAAGTTGATGGTAATTCTAGTGTAGGTAAGGATCAAATCGTTTTCAGTACGGAAAGAGATATTGACCTTTATGAACTTGAAGAACTCTGTGATGCAGTTGGCTGGTCACGTCGCCCCCTGAGAAAAGTAAAAAAAGCGATTGAGCATAGTTTTCTCGTGGCCTCTATGTGGCAAGTACGAGGAAATAAAAAGCGTTTGATTGGTTTTGCCCGTGCTACCTCAGATCATGCTTTTAATGCCACTATTTGGGATGTAGTCGTCCATCCTGATTTTCAAAGTAGAGGTCTAGGTAAGGCATTAATGAAATATGTCCTCAAAAAACTTAGGAATGAGGAAATTAGTAATGTCACTCTTTTTGCTGACCCTCATGTTGTAGATTTCTATAAGACGATGGGCTTTATGTCAGATCCTGAAGGTATAAAAGGAATGTTTTGGTATCCTCAGTGATAAACGTGGCTGGGGTTTGGGGATTAGGGAACTAAGTATATTTCCCTAAATCTGATTTTTCTGGATTATTGGGTTTGCATTTATTCTTTTTTGTGATATGATAGTCGAGGTGAACCAAAAAAACATTATTTAGTTAGTGTCAGATTTGGTTTTGATGGCTTTACGGGATGTAGCGCAGCTTGGTAGCGCGCCTGCTTTGGGAGCAGGATGCCGCAGGTTCGAATCCTGTCATCCCGATTTGTAAGTGGTTATATTGGTAATTACGATAATACAGCGGCACGGCGTTTTTTAATTGATATCTCCACTGTCTAAACTGTGATTTTTAGGATTTTGATGATTTTTAGGATTTTTATTTGATGGACTATCATATCTTTCCTACATCATAATTCAGGTAATATCCAAAAATCCTTACATCCCAAAAAATCAAACTTTACACAAAATCCTGTCAATCCTTTAATCGGTTCCTGATTCAGACAATGTATTTCGCGCAAAGTCGCAAAGGAGCAAAGACGCAAAGAAGAGAAGGAAGAGATTTTCTTTTTCAGCCATTATAGGGGTTTAGCAAAAAATCAAATCCTGTAAATCCTTACATCCTGGATATTATCTCGACTTCGCTCGATAACCACCTGATTCTGACAATTATGATTATAGGAAATGTTGGGTTTCCTTGCGTCAACCCAACCTACTAGCTAACGCACTGTGATTTATGTTGTGTAAGTGCGTAACGTTATAGGTTAAAATATGGGTGTTTATATGCCTGAAATTTAAGTATTACGATAAACACACCAATATCTATGAATAACAGACCTGGAATTGGAATTATTCTCAAAAAACCCGTTGCGCTGGGACAAAGAGAGATTAATGTGAATTGGCGGGATTTTGGGGTGGGAATAATCAAGGTTGGGGCAAATGCGGTTACTGGTAATATTGGTAATTTGCCTGAAAATATTGTTGATATTGGTGCGGCTATTGGAGTAGCACAAGAACCGGGAGAAATTGCTTGGTTGTTAATCTCTTCGGCTTTAACACAGGCAATGGTGAATCTCATAGGAGATAATCAAGATTTACTACAGGAAGCAAGTCAGGGGAAAGAAGTAAAAGAGGATAAACTGCGGGAAATTTTGGAACAGCTTTTCAATCAGTGTTTAGAAAAACTAGAAACTGAAGAAATTACTATTTATCAAGATTTTTTTGAATGTCCCCAAAATTTTATTGTTATTCAAGAAATTAAAACTCCTTTTGCTAAGTGCCTACAAGACGAATTTAATCTAAATTCAGCATCAGCAGAAATAATTAGTCATCGCTTGCCTACTGAATTTTTGTATGCTGTATATTCAGAGCAGGGTTAGCGCATCTCAAACCCTATTGACAAGGGGATTTATTTGATATGTGGGAGGATGTTCAAGTGACACAACTCAAGGTAAGTTAATATATAACCCATCTAGCCGCTGTATCTAAGTAATGTCAACAGGATTTAAGAAGAAGTGCAAAACCAGAACATCTGTTAATTTTAGGGCAAACAAAGGTCAGTTGTAAATCAAATGAAATCACCGCAATTCCAGCACTATTAGAGACTCTGGACTTATCTGGCTGTATTATCACTATTGATGCAATGGGTACACAAAAATCAATTGCCGAACAAATCATAGCTGGAAATGCTGATTATATTTTAAGCCTAAAAGATAATCATCCCACCCTACATCAACAAGTGAAAAATTGGTTTAAAACAGCACAATCTCTAAACTTTAAGGGTGTTGATGTTAGTATTAGTCAACGGGTGGAAAAAGGACATCACCGCATCGAAAATCGGACAGTTTATACTGTTCCAATTTCACAATTACCAGCACTTTATGAACAAAACCAATGGGCAGGATTAACAACAGTAGTCATGGTAGTTCGTAAGGTTCAGCATTGGAATAAAACTACCCATGAAATTCAATTTTATATTACTAGTCTTGATAGTGATGCTAACAAAATTGGTAGTGCAATTCGACAGCATTGGGGGATTGAAAACTCTGTTCATTGGACATTGGATGTCACTTTCCATGAAGATGAATGTCGAATTCGTTCCATGCACAGTCCACAAAACTTTGCCTTACTACGTCGTATTGCCCTCAATGCCTTAGACAGAGAACCAACTTTTCGTCGCAGTATTCGACAAAAATCACGACGAGCTGCCATGAATGATCAATACATGGTTTCTGTGTTAGCAGCATCCATAGCAAACTATTCTCCTCTACTGTAATTCTTCTGTCAATAGCGTTTGAGATGCGCTAACCCTGGAATCTTCAAGAGGCAAATCTTCAAGGGGCGTATCTTGAATGGGCGAATCTTCGAGGGGCAAATCTTATAGGGGCAAATCTTATAGGGGCGTATCTTCAAGATGCGTATATTGAAGAGGAGAATCTTCAAGGGGCGTATTTTGAAGAGGAGAATCTTCGAGGGGCTTATCTTTAAGGGGCGAATATTATTGTAATGATTGAGATTCTTTTTCGAGTAAATTTTGTAATTGTTGGATTAGTAAAGGAATATCATTATTAATTCCTTGCCATATCAATTTGAGCCTAACCTGAAAATATTCATGGGTAACAACATTTCGCATATCACCCATTAATCGCCAAGGAATTTCCGGGTAACGTTTCTTTATGTCTTCAGGAATATGTTTAGAGGCTTCACCAATAATCATGTAGTCGTAAAGTACGGCTTTGACGATAACTTTATTTTCGCAAAATGTTTCAAAGGTCAGTCCTGCTGCACAGTCCCTAATTGTACAGGTGGAGTCAAGAATATCCTGAATACGAACCAGCCAATTTCTAGAAGACATAGACAATATCCTCTAGAATTGGTTGGCGCAAATGTTCGCGTAAAGCATCTTTTGTTCCCATATCTACCGGACATTTTAATAAATCTTGAATATAGAGTTTAGCTTCAATAAACTGAAATAAACTCATTGATTCCGATAATTCTGCTAATAAATCCACATCACTATCAGAACGAGCTTCATTACGAGCAACAGAACCAAATAATTCCAGGGATTTTACTCCTAAATTTTGTAATTCTTGTTGATGTGTTCTGAGAATTTGTAATACTTCTTCACGGTTCATAATTTATTCATCCTCATTAATTTGAGCATTGAGTTTATTATCAGTCATTGTTAATTGATTTAACTCCCATTTGTGTAATTAAGGTGGTAAGAGAAACTTGTCTAATTTGAGCTAATTGAGTTAAATATTCCATGCGTTGAGCTTGATATTTTTCTACTTGTTCAGTTAATTCTAAAAGTTGTTCATATTCTGATTCCGTTAAGGTTTCTTGATGGCGTTTTTCTATCAATATTTGATATTGATGTTGTAATTCTAGAGGCAAATCTTGATTGATTTTGAGTAATAATTCAGATTCCTGTTTTGATAAATTAGGCGCAATTTTTTGAGCTTTAAATTGCAGAAATGTCTCGATAAATTGATATAATTCAGGTTGACTTAATTGCTGAATAGCTTGAAGTAAATCTAATGGTGAGACTTTGATTTTAATAGTATTCATGATGTTTTAATACTACAGATTGTACTTTTCGATATATTGATTATAGCGACTGTAAATCGCCAAATAATGTTTGATTGTTTATTGTTTCCAAAAATCACAATCTAACATAGAATCTATGTCAGAAGAATATGGACATACATCGGGAAATATAACTTGTGGATAATCTTTACGAACTCCTTTAATTGCTAGTCTCCAAGCTGTATTAAAAGATTCATCCCAGATATTCTTCAAACTTGGAGAATCTTCAAGTTCTAATTCTAATTGTCGTCGTTGTTCATTAATTGTTATTTCCCAACCCCGATAATTATCTGGTGAATTAACGTACAATCTTTTGAGTAAATGTTCTAGCAGAACCAAAAGTCGGCTTTTAAGTTCTTTTTTTTCTGATCTTCCCAAAGTCTCAATTTCCTCAATTAAATTTTCTAAATCTAGGTGGTCAAAATCTTTGGACTTGAGTTTATTAACTATATCTGTTGTCCACAGTAAAAAGTCACGCTCGTAAAGAGAAACTTCCATAATATTCCTCATCTATTTTTTGTTAGTTCTTTGAATGTTATTTTACCTTTATCCTAACAAATCTAACAAATCTAACAAATAATAACTTACATTTGCCAAACCGCTATGATTTTCACCTGAAAGAACCATTGTTCCATCATTTTTATGCACGTTCCCACAACTATCCAGATAACCAACTTTGACATCATAGGAATCATAAATATTCATGTCTGTTCCTAAACGACCTTTGTATGTGTTAAAAGTAGAATAAAAATTGCCAGTGTAAATTTTTCTTTCTTCACAATGACCCCGAAGTTGACCATTTACATAGAAGTTTTTACGATCATCATCAAACCAATAACTATCACATCATTAATTATACTTCTCAATCATGATTTGGTGGGCATTGCCCACCCTACAAAATACTTTGCCACTATTTTTCTAAATCCTTTATTTCCTTGGGAACTCCCGCTGTTAAAACCTCATTTCCATCTGCGGTAACTAAGACATCATCTTCAATACGAATCCCAATTCCTACCCAACGGGGGTCAATTTCCGGTTGGTCTTCGGCGGGTTTGGTATCCGGTACAATATAAAGTCCTGGTTCTATGGTTAACACTTGTCCAGGTTGTAAGGTTTGGGGGTTTTCTCCATCTTGATACATTCCGACATCATGGACATCTAAGCCTAACCAATGACTGGTGCGGTGCATATAAAAGAGTTTATATTTTTCCTCTGCGATTAATTTATCAATTTCTCCTTTGAGTAAACCCAGTTCGACTAATCCTTCTGTTAATATCCGCACGGCTGCATTATGAGGTGCATGGAAGGAATTACCCGGCTTTACTTCTGCTATTGCTTGTTTTTGTGCTGCTAATACTATTTCATATAATGCTTTTTGTTCTGATGTGAATTTACCACTAACGGGAAATGTGCGGGTAATATCAGAGTTGTAATAACTATAAGCGCAACCAGCATCAATCAAGAGTAAATCATTTGCTTGCATTTGACAGTTGTTTTCGATGTAATGCAGTACGCAAGCATTTGTACCTGATGCGACAATGGAAGGATAAGCTGGTCCCATTCCCCCCCGCAACCGGAAAATATGTTCTATTTCGGCTTGGATTTCATATTCATAACGTCCTGGTGCGGTGGTTTGCAAAGCATAATTATGAGCTTCTACGGCAATTTCTACGGCTTGACGCATTAGATCTAATTCTGTTTTGCTTTTATATAACCGCATGGTGTTGAGGACAGTACCAGGGTCGGTGATGGATGTGGGGCCTGTACCACGTTTGGGATAGGTTCGGAGTAAGTTTTGATAATGTTGGAGAATTTTGTCGTTGAAATTGCGATCGCGTCCTAAATGATAATAGATACAATTGGCTTTTTCTAAATATTGGGGTAACTTTTCATCTAACTCCGCAATGGGGTAAGCTACATCTGCACCATAAAATTCCTTAGCTGCGTCTATTCCACAACGATAACCACTCCAAACTTCCTTTTCTCGGTCTTTGGGTTGGACAAATAAGATAAACCGATGTTCTGGATGATGTGGTGCTAATACTGCGACCGCTTGGGCTTCGTTAAAGCCAGTTAAGTAAAAGAAATCACTATCTTGACGATAAATATACTCGACATCGTTGTGCATTACTGCGGTCGGCGCACTTCTAAAAATCGCTGTACCACTGCCTATTTTCGCCATTAACTGCTCACGACGTTGCCGATATTCTGTTTGCATAGTTGATTTATTGATAGTGTTATTTTTGGCTTTAACAATTATAGACTACGTAGGATGTTGTCAGGAAAATTGCTAATTTTAGTTATTTTAACCAATTTTTAATTTCCTTGACAATCCATGAGGACTTTTAGGGATGAGATTGTCAACAAAACAGGATTTCATTTTTAAATGATGACATTGATAAACAGAATATAAAATATTTTTTGATTGTTTAGATATTACTTTAAAAATTAAAAGTTAGTGTTGATGAACATTATGAAAATGTCTATAAATAATGACATTCAATCAAAATAATTAACCAAATGTTTGTTATTTACAGAATCTTCATATAAATCAAATTAAAAATAGATGTTAATAACTCATAAAAACAAGTCATGCCTGATCAATTATCTTTAGATACAAGAAATTACGGTTTACAAGCTCAAAATAAAATCGAGCAAGCATCACCTCTTGAAGATTTAAATACTTCATCTTTTAGCGTTAGAAGTTCTTCTGTTTCTGCATTAGCCGATCCATTAGTTCCAACAAATCCATTACCTACATTGCCAATTGGAGGCAGTGCTAACCCCAATCCTAATCCTTATTTAACCAGCGCAGCCCTTGTTCCTGATTTTAATGGTGATGGTAAAACAGATAAACTTTGGGTAAATGCTCAAACTGGTGAAATTTTAGTTCGCTTGATGAACGGAACACAAGTTTTAGAACAAGCTTCTTTGGGTAAATATGACTTAAATACCTGGGACTATAAAACTGCTGATTTTAATAGCGATAATAAGACTGATTTCTTATTACGCAATAAAGCAACTGGTGAAAATGTAATTGTGCTAATGAATGGTGCAAAAGTCTCTAGTTTCCTAGCTTTAGATCGAGTTGATCCAGGTTTTACTGCTAGTATTGGCGATTTCAATGGCGATCGCAAAACTGACATTTTCTGGAATAATGCCACTACTGGTGAAAATGCTATTTGGCAAATGGATGGCACAAAAGTAGTTAGTGCAAATGTCCTAGAAACTACAACTCCAGGATTGACTGCAACCATTGTTGATTTTGATGGTAATGGTAAGAGTGACATCTTCTGGCGCAATCCTACCACAGGTGCAAATACCGCTTGGTTTATGGATGGCAGCCAAGCCACCAAGTATGATCTTCAATCTCAAGATGCTTCTTGGACTTCTACTCTTGGTGATTTTAACGGCGACTTCAAAACTGATGTTTTATGGCGCAATACCGCTACAGGCGAGAATAAGATTTGGACAATGAATGGCGTTTTTGTGACTGAAGGTGTTGTTAGCACATTGGGTACAGATTGGACTGCAAGAATTGGCGATTTCAATGGCGACGGTAAAACTGATATCTTCTGGCACAATGCGGCTAGTGGGGCAAATACTGCTTGGCTGATGGATGGTACAACGGTAAGTTCTGAAGCTTTCTTACCTAGCAATACTCCTGGTTTGACAGCATCTTTAGGTGATTTCAATGGTGATGGTAAGACTGATATTTACTGGAGAGATCAACAAACATCCGCTGATAAAATTTGGACTATGAATGGAACTTTAGCGACTGAAACTCCTGTTTCTGATGCAGATAAGCTGACTCCAGAATGGTATACAGGTTGATTTGGTAATTGGTAATTGGTAATTGGTCTATTATCAATTGACTAAGACTTTCTGAATTTATATTCAGCGATCGCTTTCCTAGAAATCAAAGATAGCGATCGCTTTTTAGTAGCGGGTTAGAATTGATATCAAAACTTATAAGTCAAAACCTGAATTTCCGTATTTTCCGGCAAAATCTTAGAATTAATCGCTACAGAATCATTATTACTCCGGCGAACATTAATACCCTGCATCAAAGTCAGAAAATCATCTACTGGGGTAATATCACACTCTTTAGCATCAGCGGCTTGAGTGCGGTAATGGGTGGGAATGACTAACTTAGGATTTAATACTGCAATAGCGTCCTTTGCTTCTTCGGGATTATAAGCTTTAGCACTGCCTCCTACGGGTATAAATAGCACGTCGGGGCGACCCATGAGGATTTTTTGTTCTAGAGTAATCGGTGCAGCAGAACCCCCTAAGTGCAGCAGATTAATTCCCCCTTGGTTCAATTTCCAAGCTATATTTTTCCCAAATCGTTTTCCACTGTTACGATCATGGTCTGTGGTAATTCCCTGAAACTTAACGCCGCGAAACTCATAAACACCGGGCTGATAAACTAATTTAGGATTTCCTGGTATTTTGTCTATTGCCCCTTCATCTAACAATTGACTACTAATTAATACCAAATCTGATGGAACATTTGGGGGACGATATTTAGCTGTACAGCCCAAATTACTAAAGGGATTGATGAGAATTTTGACATTACCATTGGTTAATAAAAAGCAAGTATGTCCTAACCACTGAATTGATACACCACTAGATTGAGCATTTACTGGAACTGGATCAACCAAATTAGTAACTACAGCCGTCACTAAACCCGCCCCAGCGTAGCCTATCAATTGTCGTCGTTTCATAAAATACTCGCTTTACAAAGTTCGCAGAAAATTTCTCAGTAATTCCTTACCCAAAGCAGTTAGGACACTCTCCGGATGAAATTGGACTCCTTGAATGTGAGGATAGTTCCGGTGTCTCACGCCCATAATTGTGCCATCTTCTACCCAAGCCGTAATTTCCAATACTTCTGGGCAAGTTTCGCGCTCAATAACTAAACTATGATATCTGGTAGCGGTTAAAGGATTTTCTAAACCTTGAAAAATTCCTATGCCTGTGTGCGATACCAAAGAGGTTTTTCCGTGCATCAATTCTGGGGCGGAAACAATTTTACCACCGAAAACCTGACCAATACTTTGATGTCCTAAGCACACGCCTAGAATTGGGAGTTTATCTCCTAATTGGGCGATCGCATTCAGGGAAACTCCCGCATCATCTGGACGACCAGGACCTGGTGAAATCACCACTGCATCGGGGTTTAATGTCCTAATCTCATCTATAGTAATCTTATCGTTTCGCACCACTTGCAGGTCATTAGCCACTGGGAAATCTACTGCTAATTCTCCCAAATATTGTACTAAGTTATACGTAAAGCTATCGTAATTATCAATGACTAATATCACAATTTTTACCTAATTTCATTTAAAAATATCAAAGATGTTCCCTGGAAACGTCTCTACTATTCACAATCTACCATTTAGAAAGTAGACAGAATTAATGTTGCTAAAGGAGGCAATATTAGTGTAGAGGCAACCAATAATGCGACTAAAGCTGAGACAAGTACAGCACCAGCAGCGCAGTCTTTAGCAACTTTTGCCAACTCATGATAAGACTGTTTTACCGTTAAATCTACAATTGACTCAATAGCAGTATTGACTAACTCTAAGGTTAAAACTAAACCGCTGGTAACAGCAACTATGGATACTTTCACTGTCTCTAACCGTAAAAATACACTTAAACCAATCGCTAAAGCGCAGACGGCTACATGAATCCGAAAATTCCGTTGAGTCTGAAAAGCGTAAGTAATTCCAGCCCAAGCATACTTAAAACTAACAAATAAATTAGAGGCAATTTGCCAGGAAAGTTCCCTATCTTTGGACACAAGCGTTGGTAAGCTATTATTGGTTGGTGATGACGAAACTTTTGGGGACATAGAGAGAAGAATGTGGGGGATGTGGGGGAGTGGGGGATGTGGGGGAGTTGGGGAAGATTAATATTTACGGTGTTTATTTATGGTTTTTATGATTCATTAACCAGCGTGATGGGTTATTGATCATAGTCACTAAACCAGATAAGACTTGATTATAATTACCATAAAGTTTACGTCCTGTTTCAATATCTAAATAATTACACTTAACTGTAAATTCTATCCATGTTTGAGTTTCAGCAGATTCAGCCTCACAATCATTTAATTTAGCAACAAAAGCAGCCTCATAATGACGTTTCCGCCAAGCTTCTGCCATATTCGCACAAACAGAACGAGAAGAACGACGAATTTGATCTGTTAGAGAATATCTTTCTTCAACAGGAAATTTTTTTGATAACTCAAAAATTTTCATTGCTGCTTCAAAAGCAATTTGATAAATTCCCAAATCTCTATGAAATTTAACCATTGATATTGAGTTTGATTCGTCTAAGTTACCAATCATCTTCTTTCTCACCTCCTTTACTCTTTTACTCTTTTACTCTTTTACTCTTCACTCCCTACTCCCTCTACCTCCCCTACTCCCTCTACCTTCCCTACTCCCTCTACCTCCCCCACCTAGATCAACTGTGAGGGCATTATAGGCTATTTTAAATATCTCAACTATAAAGTTATTACCAAAATTCGCAATTGTCACCATACATTTACGACTCTAAGTTAATAATAATACCTATTTTCTTCAGTAATACAACTTGTTCGGTTAACATTTCCATCAAACTCTCTTCGTCAGGATGATCCCAACCTAACAAGTGTAGTAAACCATGCGCCGTTAACCAAGCCAACTCTGTAGATAAGCTATGTTCCTGCTGTTCTGCCTGACGTTGTGCCGTGTCTATAGAGACAATTATATCACCTAAATACAAAGGCATAGAAACCAGCATTTCTTCGCTTTGTGGTAAATCGGCTTCTAGAGATGCAAAGGCTAAGACATCTGTGGGTTTATCCTGTTGACGATATTGGGAATTGAGAGTTTGAATTTCTGTATCGGTTGTCAACCGCAAACTGACTTCGTAACTAGGTGCAGTTGGTAAATAATCTTCAAGAATTTCTAACCATTGCTCAAACCAATTTTCCCAAGTTGCGGAAGGAATTGGGGAAGAGTCATAAAAACAATTTTCTAAATATAACTCTACCTGTAGAGACACGAGTTTTCCTCTCTTAGCGGGTAAGATATGCTAAACCCACGAGGACAGATAATAGTCCTACAGCAGTTAAGGCAAAGTGTTTGAGGGAAGTGCCGCCTTTTCTGACCATGTTTCGCATGGCGAGTTTGACGTAGCTAGGTTGGGGTTCTGAATCTGGGGTTTTGTCCATAATTAATTGATCATCAATTCTTTTATCACTGTAACCGATTGTGGAGGAATGGGAGTTACACTTCTTAATTTTGTTTCGCGCAAAGACGCAAAGGAGCAAAGACGCAAAGGAAGAAAGGAAGAAAGGAGAAAATTTCTCCCTTCATTTTTGATTATGCGTCAACTATCTGGTTTTCTTGTCTGAGATAAGCCTGAATGAACATATCAAGTTCTCCATTCATGACATCGGTAATGGCTGTGGTTTCGATGTTTGTCCGCAGGTCTTTCACCATTTGGTAAGGGTGAAATACATAGTTACGGATTTGATTACCCCAGGAAGCTTCGACCATATCACCGCGAATTTCGGCAATTTCTTGGGCGCGTTGTTCTTTGGCAATGATTAACAGTTTGGCTTTGAGACGGGCGAGTGCTTTTTCTTTGTTTTGTAGTTGGGAACGTTCTTCTGTACACCGGACTGCTAGACCGGTGGGGAGGTGAACTATGCGGACTGCGGTTTCTACTTTGTTGACGTTTTGCCCACCTTTACCGCCAGAACGGGTGGTGCTAATGTCTAAATCTTTCTCTGGTATGTCTAATTTGACGGTGTTATCTATTTGCGGCATAACTTCGATGCCGGCAAAGCTGGTTTGCCGTTTGCCGTTAGCGTTGAAGGGGGAAATTCTCACGAGACGGTGAGTCCCCATTTCGGAACGCAAGTAACCATAAGCATAGCGTCCGGTGATTTCTAGGGTGACTGATTTGATTCCCGCTTCTTCACCTTTTGATTCTTCGGCTAGGGTGACTTTATAACCATGATCTTCTGCCCACCGGGTATACATCCGCATGAGCATAAATGCCCAGTCTTGTGCGTCTGTGCCACCAGCACCGGCGTTAATTGTCAGGACTGCGCCTTTATCGTCGTAAGTGCCGGAAAGGAGTTGTTGTAGTTCCCATTGGTCTAGGTCATGATTGAGTTTGCTAATGGTAGATTCCGCTTCTTGCAATAGTGCTGTGTCGGTTTCTAGTTCTAATAGCTCAACTACTACTCTGGTATCGTCTAAGTTGGCGTGCCATTTGTAATATTGATCTAAATGGGATTTTAGATCATTGAGTTCTTGCAGGGTGTTTTGTGCCTGGGTTTGGTCTTCCCAAAATTCTGTTTGGGCGGATATTTGTTCTAAGTCGTGAATTTTGGCTTTGAGTGCGGGTACGTCAAAGATAGTCCTGGGTTTTACCCAGGCGGCTAGACAATGTTTCGATTTCGCGTTTTAGTTCTAATACGTCCATAAGTGGTGTTGCTGATTAATTAAGATAATTTTTTCAGGCTTCGCCCCGCTTCGCTAACACGCAGAGGCGCAGAGGGGCAAAGAGAAGGAGTTTTCGGAATGGAATCATTTTATCCGAAATCAGGGATCAGAAGTTGATGGGGAATTTTGGGGTGTTTTGGGCTTTTTTCCGGGCTTCTATGGCTTGTTGGTAGTCTGGTTTATATTCTATGGCTTTGTCGTAGGAGGCGATCGCTTGTTGGTATTGTTGCAAATTTAACCAAGCGTTACCTTTACTGTACCAACTTTCATAATGATTGGGCTTATAACGGGTGGCTTTATTATAGGAGGCGATCGCTTCTTGATATTTTTGTAAGTTATATTGTGTATTCCCTAAATTATACCATACTAAATAATCATTGCTTTTTAAACTAATAGCTTTTTTATAAGATTCTATTGCTTCTCCATAGCGTTTAACTTGATGTAATGCCCAACCTCGATTATACCAAGCTTGATATTGTTGAGGATTGGTTTTAATTACTTGGGTAAAGGAATCAATTGCTTCTGGGTATCTACGTAATGTCATTAATATATTACTTCTTGATAACCAAGCTGCGGAGTTATTTTGATTATACTGCACGGCTTGATCATAAGCTTGTAAAGCAAATTCATAACGATTTAAATTAACCAAGCAATTACCTAAATTGTACCAAGCTGATTCATGATCAGGTTTTAATTCTACAGTTTTTTTGTAAGCTGTAATTGCTTCTTCATATTGTTTAAGATTTTGGAATGCTAATCCTTTTTTGTACCATAATTCAGGATTATCAGCTTGGAAATTAATTGCTTGTTCATAAGCCTTAATTGCATCATTGTATTGGCTGATTTTTATGAAGATATCACCTTTAAGTTGCCAAATTTGGGGGTCATCATTTTTTAGTTGTAAAGCTTTATCTACAGTGGCAATTGCTTCTGAATAACGTTTGAGTCTGACTAAAACAAAACCTCGATTAGTCCAAGCTTCTAAATAATTGGGTTGAATTTGAATGGCTTGATCATAAGCTATTAAAGATTCTTGATATTTCTTTAATTGAAATAATGCTTTACCTTGTCCATATAAAGCTTGAGGATAATCAGGTTTGATATCTACGGCTTTTTCGTAAGTTGCTAAGGCTTCTTGATAGCGTTGTAATTGAATGAGAGTATTACCCTGATTATATAATTCTATAGCGTTTTTATTATTCAGGCGATTGAGCATAAATATTGCGCCGAAACTACTAATACCCAATCCAAATATTCCTAATAGCAATTTCCAAAATATCCCTTTTGTCTTTTGGGGATTTTTTACTTGATTTGGTAAAGTAGCAGGAGAAATAATTATTGTTCCCGATGTATTTTTATTTAATTCTTGTAAAGCTTGTAATGCTATTGTTGCTGAAGCATAACGTTGGCGAAAATCATAACAGATCATTTGATTTAAAAATTGGGCAAATTCTGGAGAGACAGTGGCGAAATTTTGCCAAATAATTTCATTAGTTTCGACATCTTTCTCTAATTGATCTGGTGATAATCCTGTTAAAGCTTGAATAGCAATAATTCCCAAAGCATAGATATCACTGCTAAATTTTGGTGTTCCTTGTGCTTGTTCTCCAGGAGTATAACCGGGTGTACCAATAGCAACAGTAGATTTGGTAATGTCTGGAGAATTTACTAATTTTGTCGTAATTTGTTTGACTGCACCAAAATCAATTAAAATTAATTTATTATCTTGTTCTCGTCTGAGAATATTCCGAGGATTGACATCACGATGAATTACCTTTTGTTGATGGACAAAGTCCAAAATCTCTAAAATTTCTTGTAATAAAGACATTACCTGATTTTGAGTAAAGATGACACCAGATTTTAATTCTTGACTGAGATCATTACCAATAATTAGTTCCTGAACCAGATAAAATTCGGCATTTTCTTCAAAGTAGGCTAAAAGTTGCGGAATGCGATCATGATTTCCTAATTTATATAAAACTTGGGCTTCTGTGTCAAATAACCTCCGAGCTATTTCTAAAGTGGTAATATCAGTAGATTGAGGTTTGAGTTTCTTGACTACACACTGGGGTGAGCCTGGTAATTGAGTATCATTAGCAACATAAGTTTCACCAAATCCGCCACCTCCCAGGTAATTGGTGATTTGGTATCTGCCTACAAGGGTGTTTCCTAGCATTTCCTGAGCCTATTTGAATATTGTGTTACATTATGATAATCTTGCCACACAAAAATGAGGAGATGGGAAAAAATATTAATTAGTAGTTAAAAATTAGTAATTCAAATGTTAAAATTAAGATGATTCCTATAGATGATAATATTCGCAGTTGGCAAAAGCCTATTATTAATTATTGGTTGATTGGGATTAATGTAGTCATATTTCTCTGGGAAATAAAATTAGAGTGGAGTAATGAATTAGGAAATCTAATTAATAATTGGGGAATTATTCCATCTCAAATAAATATCTCGATTGCTAACGCTTTTTTTTACAATTCTGCGGCTTGGGTAATTGTATTTTGGCGGCTACTTTCTTTACCTGTATCCCTGTTTCTCCATGGCAGTTTTAGCCAAATCTTAGGAAATATGCTGTTTCTGTGGGTATTTGGAAAAACGGTGGAAAGTATTTTAGGACATAAACAATATTTACTACTTTATTTAACTGCTGGCTTTTTTTCTGGTATAGTCCAAATTATTTTATCCTCCGATTTAACAATACCAATTATCGGTGCTAATGGAGCTATTGCATCTATTTTAGGTGCATATCTGATCAAGTTTCCCCAGGCAAAAATATATTCGGTTTTGACTTTATTGGTTTTGTATATCCCTGTGGAAGTTCCAGCTATTTTATATTTATTTTGGTGGTTTATCCAGCAGTCATTTTATGGCATAGGGAGTTTAAATATGACGGGTGGTAGTTCCTTCTCTAGTGTGAGTTATTGGGGACAATTTGCGGCTTTAGTGACGGGTGCGGCTTTTATGAAAATTAGACAAAGACTTTAGGTTATTGTGATTTTTATGTGAAGTTGCACAGAATCATCAAATCCATCAATTCATCCGAATTTATCTGCGTTTATTTGCGTTCATCTGCGTTTAATAATTCTTGATATCTTATTCCATATCTTAATTTGGTATAAGGAAGTAAAATGGGGTAGTTCATATTGGAATTTTAAATTAACTTCAATGTCTGTAGTTTCTAGCATTACTGTTAAAGTTCCCGCGACGACGGCGAATTTGGGACCAGGGTTTGATTGTATAGGTGCAGCTTTAAAGCTGTATAATGAATTTAAGTTTACTATTGTTGATGCAGGTGAGTTAATTATTCAAGTTTCTGGTTTAGAAGCAGCAAAGGTACAAACTGATGAGACTAATCTTTTGTATCAGGCGTTTATAAATTTATATAAACATATAGAAAAAACACCACCAGTGGTGAAAATAGAAATTAATTTGGGTGTACCTTTAGCGCGAGGTTTGGGTAGTTCTGCGACTGCTATTGTCGGGGGGTTAATTGCTGCCAATGAGTTGGCTGGTTCACCGTTGTCTGAGTTACAGATGATGGAATTAGCGATCGCAATGGAAGGACATCCTGATAATGTAGTACCAGCGTTGTTAGGTGGTTGTCGTCTGGCTGCTACCAGCAAAAAAGGTTGGGAAGTTTGTGATATTCTCTGGCATCGAGATATAGTTCCAGTTGTAGCAATTCCTGATTTTGAGTTATCAACCTCAGAAGCGCGAAAGGTTGTCCCCACAGAAGTCAGTCGTGCTGATGCAATTTTCAATATTTCTCATTTGGGTTTATTGTTGCGCGGTTTAGCAACTAATCGAGAAGAATGGTTAATAGCCGCCTTGCAAGATAAATTACATCAACCCTATCGCCAAGCTTTAATTCCTGGTTATGATACTGTGAATGCGGCTGCTGTGGCTGCTGGTGCTTATGGCATGGTAATTAGTGGTGCAGGCCCCACACTTTTGGCTTTAGTGGATATAAGTTATGCCAAATCCGTAGAAACAGCAATGGCAAATGCCTGGACTGCAATGGGTATGAACTCAATTGTGCGATCGCTTCCCCTGGATCGGCAAGGGGCGGTTATTTTGTAATAGATAATTACAAATGCAGCAACACCAAACATCTATAGCAATCCTATTTGAGTTGAGAACGTATCGGTGATAACGTAGTGTGACTTAAGTCATGGGAAGGGAACAGAAGTGTTCCCCTACTTTAAACATTTCATTTTGTTGATTAACATTAAATTATCGAGTCCGATGCACCTTACAATATATATTGATTGTATGTGTAATTTGTAAATAACAAAAGGTAAAGTTATGACAGTTATTACTAATTTGCAGCAGATCTATGAAACAGATGACCATTTATGGTTATTAGAAACTATTAAATTATTAAAACAAAGTCGTTTTGATGAGTTAGATTTAGAAAATTTAATTGAGGAGTTGGAATCATTGGCAAAAAGAGATAAGCATCAAGTTAAAAGCCTACTAGAACAAGTAATTAGACATCTTTTATTATTGCAGTTTTGGACACAAGAATATGACAGAAATAAAAATCATTGGCGTTCAGAAATTAGAAGTTTTCGAGTACAGTTAAAAGATAGATTAACATCTAATTTGTATAATTATTTGAATTCTATTTTTACAACTATTTATGAGGACGCTTTGGGTTATGTTCAAGAAAAAACAGGTTTTACTGTAAATTTTCCCGCAGAATGTCCTTATTCTTTGGAGGAAGTTCTTGATATTCATTATTTACCTAATTGATTAAGTCATTGTTTGTGTGATGTCTATGGAGTGTGAAGCGATTGTCACACACAACTAATTGACAAGTAATTAATGTATAAAATATCATTAGAGCGGATAAAACCGTGATATTATTAGATGCAATAGTGCCAGCACTTCGTAAGAATCGCTTATCGCTTAATTCAACTGTTTAGCTTTTTCGAGTAAATCTTATGTATACAAGTAAATATGGAAAAACAATAAAACTTTTCTTGATGGATTCAGATCCAGATGGAAGAATAGCCTGTGAACTATCTAATTGGACAGGAAAAGCTTACAGAATTCCTAGAGGCAAAGTAAAAGATTGCTCTGACAGAGAAGACCTTAGAAGCACTACAGTTTACTTATTGTTTGGAAAACCTGAGACATTGACTGATAAGGCTAAAGTATACATTGGTGAGGCTGAAAATGCTTATTCTAGACTTGTTGACCATGTATCAAAAAAAGAATTTTGGAATGAAGCAGTCGTATTTATTAGTAAGGATGATAACCTTAATAAAGCACATATAAAATACCTGGAGTCCAGATTGTTTGAAATGGCGAATATGGCATCTAGATATGATGTACAAAACAGCAATACTCCAACAAAAAGTTCTATTTCTGAATCTGACAAAGCAGAAATGGAAGAGTTTATTGAGTATATCAAAATTCTCATAAATACGATGGGCTTTAAAGTTTTTGATCCTCTTATAAAGCAAGAGCCAGTCAATAACAATGATGATGAGAACCTATACATAAATGCAGCTAGTGGTGCTAACGCAAAAGGTAAAAGAACATCAGATGGATTTGTTGTTTTTCGTAACTCTGAGATTGCGACTGAAACGGTAGAGTCTTATCGTGAAAGAGGACTTGACAAACTAAGGAATGAACTTATCAAGAATGAAATTATTGTTCAAGTAGATGACAAACTTGTTTTTAAATCCGATTGGTTGTTTAGTAGCCCATCAGCAGCAGCAAATGTAATAATGGGGCGTAGTGCAAACGGATTGAAGGAATGGAAAGATTCTTCCGGCAAAAAGTTACATGAAATTGAGAAGCAAGAAATATCAAAAGCTAACAAACAAATTCAGCCAACAACTTAATGCGATCGCGTAGCACTGCTGCAAGCAGAGTGCTGTTCTTGCCGTGACTATTTTGATTGTCAAGCGATCGCCCAGAAGAAGTAACAGCTTTTTCACTTACCCCCAATCATCATATATATATGGATATGGAAAAAATCCAGTCAGAAATAGCAGCACTGAAATCTCAAATTCAAGCACTCCAACAAGAACGCGCTGCACTGACTAATCATCATGTAGAATCGGGCGAAAACGACTCACCCCTAGCCATAGTTGAAGCTTACCGTCGTCAAGCCAGAGAAAACGTCCAACTGTCCGCCGAACTTAAAGGCATAGACGATGCCTTATATTACCTAGAAAAGCAAATACAACAAAGGAAAACTCATCTCAATCGGTATTTGCCCATGTCTATCCGCATCTCCCAACAACAAGAACAGCTAGAAGAAGCCAAAAAAATTGCTCAAATTCATGCCGAACGAGTTAACGAACTAGCATTAGAACTAGCTAAAGAAATTAAACTGCTAAAAACCTGCGCTGATGAACTTAGTCCCATGTATTGGCAAGTTTACTATAAACCTTTCATCACAGGCTTTAAGACAATTTCTGTCCCTTTCGTCAGATCAGATGGGGAAGTGTGGATGATTGTCAACCGTATTGTCTAAGAAACAGAGATAACTTTGATAAAAATTTAATTTATCCTCAAGCTGTTCATTATAACTAAAGACAGCGATATTAGTCGCTGTTTTTTTGTTGACGTTACAAAAATTTACATTTAGAATGGACTCGCGGCATAATTGAGTAAGTATTTATGACTATCTGTCCTCCAAATTGGAAATCTTCATAAGAAATCGTTTACAGACGTAACGATTCCTTAATATAATGTAAACAAAAGCAAAACCAAAAACATATTGTCAACAGTGGTCAGTAACCCAGCCCTAAAGGGACTGGGCTTGCAAGATTAATCAAGCAAGCCGTACTGACCAGACCACCCTGAGCGAAGTCGAAGGGTAGCCGTTATTTGAGTCACGACACCTCGGAATGCGTTGCTAGTTCCCCGCTCTGTCATTTGCAATTAAACAGTTCTAAGGTCACTGGAACAGTGTTGCAAGTCTAAAAAGCTCTGATAACAGGTCGAAGCTAACATTACCCCAGAGATGGGAGGCTCTTTAGGGCAAAACATTATGCGTACAGAGTTGGGAAACTCGAATCGGTAATTGTCCCGTTGAAAGTACATTACAAAAGTACCCCGAATTTCCCAACTCCAAGGCGGTAATGAAAAAATATGCACAGCGGTTAAAACCGCACGAGTCATTTTCCTCTCAGCACTAAAGTGACTGAGTTTCCCACTTACCACAAGGTCTTATGAATGCCATAGAAATTCCTTGGTTATCAGCCATAATCTTCCTGCCTTTAGTGGCAGCGCTCGCAATTCCCATCATTCCCGATAAAGAGGGTAAAACCGTCCGCTGGTACGGCTTGGGAGTGGCACTATTAGACTTTGCATTCATGACTTTTGCCCTGTGGCAGAGTTACGACTTTCAAAGTTCAGCCCTGCAAATGACAGAAAGCTATCCTTGGATACCCCAACTTGGCTTGAACTGGTCGCTAGGCATTGATGGTTTATCAATGCCCCTGATACTTCTAACGGGCTTCATTAACACACTCGCAGTATTCGCGGCTTGGAAAGTAACCACCAAGCCGCGTTTATTTTATGCGTTGATGTTGATCATGTACAGCGCTCAGTTAGGTGTATTCCTCTCCCAGGACTTGTTAATGTTCTTCTTGATGTGGGAAGTAGAGTTAGTACCCGTTTACTTACTAATTGCCATCTGGGGAGGCGCAAACCGCCATTACGCAGCTACTAAATTTATTATCTATACCGCCGCAGCCTCTATATTTATACTGGTAGCTGGTTTTGCAATGGCTTTCTATGGTGATAACTTCACCTTCAACATGACCGAATTGGGAATGAAAGAATATCCCAAAGCTTTAGAACTAGCACTATATGCAGGTTTCTTAATCGCTTACGGTGTCAAACTACCAATTTTCCCGTTACATACATGGTTGCCTGATGCTCATGGTGAAGCATCTGCACCCGGTTCAATGATTTTAGCCGGTGTCTTGTTAAAGATGGGTGGTTATGCCCTAATTCGCTTCAACGTAGAGATGTTAACTGATGCTCATGTTACCTTTGCGCCAGTTTTAGCGATTTTAGGTGTAGTTAATATTGTTTACGGCGCTTGTTGTGCCTTTGCTCAAACCAATCTCAAACGCCGTTTGGCCTACTCTTCAATTGCCCACATGGGGTTTGTGTTAATTGGCATTGCATCTTATACAGAAATCGGGATTAGCGGTGCTGTATTACAAATGGTTTCTCACGGTTTAATTGCTGCTAGTTTATTCTTCCTTTCTGGTGTAACTTACGAACGTACCCACACCTTAGTAATGGATAAAATGGGCGGTATAGCTAAAGTAATGCCCAGAACTTTCGCTCTCTTTACTATAGGTTCAATGGCTTCTCTGGCTTTACCCGGTATGAGTGGTTTTGTCGGTGAATTGATGGTGTTCTTAGGTTTTGCTACTAGCGATGTTTACAGTTCCAGCTTCAAAATTGTAGTCATCTTTCTATCAGCAGTTGGCGTGATTTTGACACCCATTTATTTGCTTTCCATGTTGCGTCAAGTTTTCTACGGTAATCAACATCAAGACTTACATTTAGATGCTGTAGTTCTTGATATTAAGCCTCGTGAATTGTTTATCACCGCTTGCTTGTTAATTCCCATCATTGGTATTGGTTTTTATCCTAAGATGATCACACAAGCTTATGATGTGAAAACATTGGAAGTTGCGGCTCATGCTCGTCAAGTCTTACCAATTATCGCTCGTCAACAACCGACAAATTTGTATTCGCAAATTTTCACCGCACCAACATTAGCTAATTCTGAAATAGTGAATATAGTTGAGTAATTATCAAGCCCAAAAAGACGCTGTAGTAAATCTTAAATTAAAAGGGGATAAGATCCCCGGCCTCTTCAAGAAGTCGGGGATCTCTTTTAGGTATTACTAATATAAACCTTGATTCCATGCAATAATAAACCTAATCCCCATCCTAATATGGGATAAATTGCCCAAAAATATCCAGGACTTACCACCAGATTTAACAGCACCAAAAAACCATTAATTGCCAGAAAAGCAAATAGGTGTGATTTGAAACCTTTCCGTTGTTGACTATTAGACATTTGCTCTTGTTTCACTTCTATATTATTTTTTAACCATTCTTGTTCCGCAGCTTGTAGCGACTCTGAAGAAACACCTAATTCTGAGGCTATTTCTATAATTTGTTCTCTTGTATATTCTCCCTGTTGCTTTCGTCTAAAAGCTACTTCAAGAATCTGCTGCATTTCCTCTGAGTTGTAAGTCATTATCAATACCTAAAATGGTAAAAAATACTTTTGAGAGTTACTTTTGAAACGGTAGCTACACAATCATTAAAAATATATGTGCCTACGAATTGCGTAGAAACACATTTTATATCTGAAAAATAATTGATGTCGTAATTAACAGCACAAATATAGATGAAATTAAAATTAAAAAATAAATCATTCCTTAGATAGTGTTTTTTCTTCTATTTCTGAGAAAAAATGAAGTTTGTAATACTACAATTATAATTTTATTTATACTTTTAACAAGTATAAAATATTCAAAAATTGAAAATCTGATCAGAAGTAAATGTATTTATGAATTTATTTATACAAAAGTACACTCCTAAACTATTCCACTTCATCATTGATATCTGAATACTTCTCCACTATCACTAATTCGGTATTATCTTCTGCATAATTACCCCATTTATCTAACACGTCTTTAACCAATATTTCTTGCACCCAAATTCTGAAAACAACCGTTAAAGGAAGTGCTAAAAATAATCCTAAAAATCCAAAAAATGTCACAAAAAATAACTGAGAAATTAAAGTAACTGCTGGTAGTAAAGATACTTGATGTGCCATGACTACAGGTGTGATAAAATTGCTCTCAGCCTGTTGAATAAAAAAGTAGAGAACAAAAACAGCAACAGCTTTCCAGGGATTATCCAAAAGAGCGATCGCCATTGCTGGGACTACACTCATAGTCGGACCCAAATTAGGAATTAAATTCATAAATCCCGCTAACACCCCCAAAGCCAAAGCAGCCTTCACCCCTAAAATTGATAAACCCACCAAACTCATCAACCCAACTACAAAAACTCCAATAGAAGCACCAGTCACCCATCCCTCTAAAGAAACTTCGCACTGTTCTAAAATTCCCATCACCCGTCGCCGATAAAAAGAAGGAAATATGCGAACAAATACTTTTTGATAAGCATCAGGATTAACTAAAAACATTCCTGTTAAAACCAGGACTAATAAAATTTTGAGAACAACTTCTAATGAACCAGAAACAAAAGCAAAAGAATTACCTAATAAGCGATTAAATAGCGGTTGTGCCTGTGCAATTAAACTATTAAGATCCGGTATATAGGGTAATAATTGTTCAGGAATATGAGTTCTTTGGACATCAATCCAACTATTAAACCGCCCAAATCCTTGGGGAACTCGATAAGTGAGTTCATGAAATTGCTGGATAAAAGGGGGGACAATTAACCAGAAAAAACAGACAACACCCGCAAAGAAAATCCCTACAGCTAATAAAACTGATAATCCTCGTTTTATTCCTAAACTTTGAAAGCGTCGCGCGAGACGATTTAAAGTCGTCGCTAAAACAACCGCCGCAAATATTAGCAGCAAAACGTCCCTAAGTTGCCACAATATGTATAAAGATATAACTAAAGCAATTAAGCCTATCCATTGACCAAGATTCACAAGCAAGACTCCCAGCTTGGTAAAATGCTTTTTGATGACAATGCAGTTAGATTAGCTGATTTTAGCAACACTGACTATATTTTTTCTGTTAATTTTGCTTTTGTCTTGGTATTCGCCACAGTAGAACAGTTACCATAATTATAGTTGGTAACAAAACCATAATTAACACATTTGTCACCGTTGCTGGAATCCCTAAAAACGGAGCAGCATATTTAATTAATATCGATAGCAAAGTCGAAAATAATAGCAGCTTCAGCAAAAATCCCAATTGATTTTCCATAACAGTGCGGGGAACACATAATTTTATAGGGTATATACCAAATAATAACTGAGAATAATAAATCTTTATCTCGTTCCTAGTAGTTTGTCAAGATAAAAATGATGGACTGTAGTGTGAGCGTCTCGCTCACGCGGGCAAGATTTTTATGGCATTAATTTCCTTTTTTGTTAAAGGTGAATTTAGCTGTTGAAAAAAAGGTGTAATCATAGAAGCATCTCTAGCACGAATTTCTATAAGAGGATGTTTTAAAAGTCATTCAACCTAAGAGGATGTTTGAAAAGTGGTATTCCGTAATTTTCATCACATTGCTACCCCCCTTTCCCCTTGTAAAGGGGGGAAACAATAAAAATCCAGTTCCCTCCCCTTTACAAGGGGAGGGTTAGGGTGGGGTAAAAAATATTTGATACATCAACCATAACTTTTCAAACACCCTCTAAGATGGCATTCCCAGTCAGAGACTGAGAACGAGAGTTTTCTGGCTTTGCGTCTACAGAAGCATCTGCAACAGGTAAATTAAAAGCATCTCCCGGACGAATTTCGACAAAGCCATCTCGTTCCCATGCTCTGCGTGGGAATGTAGTTAAGAGGCTCTGCCTCTATTATACCTGGAGGTAGAACCTCTAAGATGGCATTCCCAGTCAGAGACTGGGAACGAGAGTTTTCTGGCTTTGCGTCTTTGCTCCTTTGTATCTTTGCGCGAAACCTCAGCTAGATTAGATACAAGAATTACTCTTAACAACATCCCCCACCATCGTAATACCATGTAGAATTAGTAATAATGATTTCTTCAGGATTTGAATTTGCTAAATTTCCCGCTGTTTTATCACAAACCGCCGCAGGAATTCCTCTTTGTAAAATATGCCCATTCTTATCATCAAAAAATGCTTCCTTACCTGCATAAATCGCTGTTTTACCAGTAAAAATACAAGCTCCGTCTGCGGGAATATCTACCTTAAAAGCCACAGAATCCAGACTTTCTAAAAGGAGATTTTCTTTTAATTGATAATTGTGTTTATCTAACAACCGATAAGGACGACGAGCGCGAATTTCAATTTGTCCAAAACCCGCATTAATAATTAAGTTAGTATATTCTGGATATGTAATAGCACCAGATAAACATAAAGCGCGTAAATGTTCATTTTGTTGTAAATGAGCAGGAATTGGACTTGTTGCAATCGGGTCACTCATCTGCAAGCGTCCACCTGATTTTAATACCCGATATGCTTCTTTTAAAGCGCAAGTTAAATCTGCTGGTTCAAAAATATTAAACAGGCAATTTTGCGCGACTACATCTACAGAAGCATCCGCAACAGGTAAATTAAAAGCATCCCCCGGACGAATTTCGACAAAGCTAGGATCAAACCAAGGGTTTTCTGTTGCAGCAATTTGTAAATTACGCATTGCAGCTTCTCGCATAGCTTCCACCGGTTCAACAGCAATCACCGCACTAGGACGACGAGAAAAATAAGCAAATTGCAAAGCTTCCAACCCACCACCGACACCAATATATAAAACTGTTGGTTCATTATTAAGTTCGTTGTGATGAACCGTAGTTCCACAACCATAGTTCATTTCCTGCATAGCTAGAGGAATTTTTAGCCCTGGTAATTGTAAAGGTGTACTTTGAACACAACAAAGACCTATTTCTGGTGTTTGGGCAACTTGGCTGTAAAATTGGGCTGCGGTTTCTAAATAGGTCATAATCTCAAATTAGGGTTTATGGCTTGACTTTTGTTGTCAGAAAGAGTATTATACATAACTAATAGAAGGGGAGTAGCTGCTGGCAGTAAATCAAAGTTTTCTGTTCAGTATATCTAAGTCAACATACTGGTGATGAGCCTGGTTTAGATAGCGAATAAATAAAGTATTTGAAAGCGAGACCTTCACTGACTACACATTTAACTATGTGGAGTTCAGTGAGGTTTTATTGCTCTCATTGATACTCCACACAGGTAAAAAATCCTTTAGGAGTTTGAGAGAGTGTTAACAGCTTTTACCCAAGGTTTACTACTAATTACCTTTTCCGAACTAGGTGATAAAACATTTTTTATTGCTGTGATTTTGTCCATTCACCACTCGCGGCGCTTGGTATTCACTGGTGTAGTCGCTGCTTTAGCGGCTATGACTATCTTATCGGTTGCATTTGGGCAGGTAGTATCTTTATTACCAAAAATCTATATTCATTACGCCGAAATAGTTTTGTTTATTGCCTTTGGTTTAAAATTAATCTATGATGCCAATAAAATGGGTGTATCTGCTACCGAAGAAGTCGCAGAAGAAGCACAAGAAGCGGTGGAAAAAGCAGATTTAGATAATTCCCAGGAAAAAAGTGTTTGGTCAATTTTACTGAAATCCTTCGTACTAACATTTATAGCAGAATGGGGCGATCGCACACAAATAGCTACAATAGCCTTAGCAGCCGGGAATAACCCCATTGGTGTGACACTGGGAGCGATATTAGGACACGCAATTTGTGCAGCGATCGCCGTCATCGGTGGTAGATTAATAGCAGGTAAGATATCCGAAAGACAAATTACCTTTATCGGCGGCTTTCTATTTATCATCTTCGGCATAGTGGCCGCCATAGAAGGACAATAAGTTCAGTACCCCTGTATGCACCTGAGTGAGATCCGTGATAAAATTACAAAACCTGTAGGTGCGTGGTTTCCCCGCCCTCAGTTGTACTTTTAAGTCTTAGTCAGATGTAAATTTTTTTATAGGGGTACATTATGGGCTTTTTACTGAGAATTGTCGGCTTTGGGTTGCTAATTTTGGGTATTTATCTTGTAGGAGAAAATATCTTTTTTACAACCAATGTTTATCCTTATTGGTGGCGAGGAATTTCTGCTGATATTTCAGTATTAGCATTAACATCAGGTGTACTCTTGCTAGTTTTTGCTCCAGGAAGTATGAAAGATTTGGGATGGACTGCTGTTGCCGTTGGTATTATGGCCATATTTATTAGCAGTCGTGCAATTCTTAACCCTACTAGTTTATGGCAGTTTTTTCTCTCACTAATTTGCATCGCCTCTGGTTATAAAATGCTTACAACAGGATACTTACCCTTTTAATTTCAGCATCCTGATCAAAAAATAATTTATTGATCAGGAGTTGAATTATTTTTTGCTCAACTCCTATTTTATTGCTAAAAAACTCAGAGACTTCTATCAGTTTACCTCTCCTCCCTACACCTTACGGAGTAGCCGTAGGTGATGCCGTAGGTGATTCTGTGGATGAAGGCGTAGGTGATGCCGTAGGAGTAGGATTAGAAGCTGCTGCTTTATTAATCTCATCCTTATACTGAGCCGGTGCTAAAGCCGTCGCACTATCAAATAAAGGTTTTGCTTTATCAAGCTTACCTTGTTCCTTAAACAGCATTGCCTTTGCTAAAACGGGGCGAAAATCTTGAGCATCTTTCTTAATTGCTTCATCATAAGCAGAGATAGCTTTATTATCATTCTTTTGAAAAGCGTATACACTACCTAAAAGCACCTGCACAGCAACCACATCCACACTACCCGGCTGAATAGTATTGGCTTGAGTCGCAGCAGCCAAGCTTTCTTGTAATAAGCCAATAGCTGCTTCTGGACGCTTTTCACTTAATTGCAAATTCACCATGCCCTGCAAAGCTTTCAAATCACCAGGTTTTGTAGTTAAAATAGAGCGATAAGTTTGAGCAGCCCCCTCCTTATCACCAATTTGTTGTTTAGCTTGTGCCAGTAAAACCCCATACTCCGACTGTTGGGGATTGAGTTTAGCGAGTTTTTCTAAAGGTTCAATCACAGCTTGAATATCCGCTGGTTTCACTTCACCCCGGCTTTTTTGACTCAACAAACCCAGACGTGCTTGCAAAAGTCCCTTGAGTGCAGTTTGATTTTCTGCATCTTTTTGTAAAACTAATTCATAACCCCGAACTTGATCTTCCAGTTTTGACTTTTGCTCCGATGAAGATATTTTAGGGTCAGCAGTGGGCTGATTTTGTGGAGATGATTGGGGTTTATTAACCGCTGTAATGATGGGCATAATAGAAACACCCAAAAAAGCAACAACAGCGAAAGCTAAAACTACTCGGACTATCCAGCGATTACGCGATTCAGACACAATATTATTCTGCTCCTAAATGGGAATGAGATAAATTGCAAAGTTAAAAATTTCCAAAACTTTGCGGAATACGGTCATTTGTCTGTGAATTTTATAACAAATAAATATCTATCCTGCTAAAGTAAGTGATGACTTTAGGAAGATCCGTCCGAATTATCGGTATGCTATGCTTCCGATAGCGTAGCTTGGCGTAAGCCATAACTGGATTAAGGACGCTAAATTACACATTTAGTGTATAAATGTGATATCTAGCGTTTTGATTTTCGTACAGAGCATCAAGGGAGTGACCAGATTAAAAAGAAATATACTTTGATCAGTCACACACTTGCTCTTTTCCTTTGTTTTTATTAAATCCCACAATGGGGTATGTCTTGTGCCGTAAGGAGTTTTTATGAATTCCGACCTGATGCCGTCTTCTGAATCCGCAAATTTAACAGCCTCTAACCAAGGCATAAAAGAGATTGAATCCCCTGTTAATGCTAATACATTAGCAGACCAATCCTCTAAACTGGAAAAATCCCTGACTGACTCTAATGGGCATTTGCCTAATCGAGAACAACCAATTCCACCTCCTAGCGAACCGACTCAATACCGAGCTATTGGGTTAATTCGCGGATGTTACCATGCTAGTGATGAACAGTTCACCCAGGGGACACTAATCACAAAAGATGGGGTTGAACTTAATGCCGTCCTCTTAGGTCGGATTATGAGTTTAGTCAAAAATCACTTAGACCTAGAAACAGAACATCTATGGGTAGTTTATCCCCGCACTAGACAAGAAAATGACGCATTGCACCTGCAAATTGTTGGTGTTTGGGAACCAGAAAATCTGGCCAAATATGAACTAGATGAAGCTGGTACAGATTCGACAGCAGTTTCTAATAACGGTAGTGTAGCGTTAAGCATTCATCCAAAACCCTCATCAGCAGTTCCTGATGGTGGCTTTTCTGTGCGTGGTGAGGTAGTTTACCAGTCTTTTGACGAAAAGAGTTTGGTTGTGAAAATCAAACAAGCTCCCCGTAAACCTACTGATAAAGCTAAATATTTTAAGTTGAAACTCAAGGGCGTATTAACTACCAAAGCTGTAGGTAAGTTCTGGGACTTCAATGTTAAACGGGAAAATGACGCATTAGTAGTAGTTAATGCCGAAGCGATCGCTGATTTACCCAAAAAACGCCGACCACCGTTCAAAGGAGCGCCTCGTGGTGGTGGTGGTGGTGGTGGTGATAGAAGGCCATTCCCTCCCAGACGCAATGGCAATGGAGATGCCCCACGTCCCATTAAAAAGACAGCAGGTGATCCCACCGTCATCACCAAACCCATACCAAAAGCCCCCACTCCTATGCCAGTTAAAAAGCCTAAACCAAGTCCGGATTAGGTAATTGGTCAGTTGTCAGTTGTCAGTTGTCAGTTGTTAATTGCCAAGAAGCTTAAACTCAATGGGGATTAATTTTGAGGGAACAGGTAAAGAATTTTATTCTTTCTTATTCCCTCTTTCTCCTGACTCCTGACTCCTGACTCCTTCTTCTTAAAACTCCGTCCAACGGTCTTGGGGTAAAAAAGAACGTTCCATGGGAATTGGGGCTACTGGTTCAGTTAGAGTAAATATCCCTTCTTTAATCCACTGTTTCAACTCTTGGGCTACTTGTCGGGAAAGAAATAAACTGGCTAAAGAGGCTACTCGTACCGTCCTACCTTCAATAGTGATACGTCCAGATTTAAGTTGTGCGTAACTCACTAGACCGAAGGTAGGACGGACACGACGAGGAATCGAAAAATCTACAATTGGTGCTACTAAATCCTTGTCTTGCACAGCACAGCGTTCTACCACACCAGCATTTAAAACTGGCAATGGTACACCCACACCCATCATTAAAGATGGTCCATAGCTTTTAAAATAACAGCCTCGTATCCATCGCGCATCCATTTGTTTAGCATCACCAATTAACGCCAAAGTTGCCGAAGGTCCAATAGGTGTGCGATTTTCTAACCGCTTTTGCAAGGGAAAATGTTGTGTCCCTTCCCAAGCTACATAACCAACACCCCCAGCCAAAAAAATCTTTGTCCCAATTCCCACAAGTTGTAAATCGGGGTCATTCAGGAGGGGGGAAAGCGAACCGGGGTTAGAATAAACCGCATTTCCTAAGCGGGGTTGCAATGGTCCTAGATAGGTATGTAGTGGGCGATCGCCTCCATTCACACCAACAATAAAATTTTGATAAAGATTGCGCGGATTAAATAAATAAAACTGATTGATAGTGTCACGGGTAACGGTGGTTTCAAATGTGGCTCTAGGGTAGCAATCGGTAACTTGTCCCACAGCGCGAACTTGGATAGATTTACCGGCAATTAAATCCTCAATCACATGACCACCACCACGTTCCCGCAAGTCTTCCCCATCCAGAGAGTCAACTGGACAACTAGCACCTAAGTATAAATCCACAGCCCCAAAACCCGCATAAGCCGGGACTCCATCTAACCAGCAACGCCGAATTTTAATGGGTGGGTCAGTATGTCCTAAGTTAATAATTGCACCACTTGATTCCATTGGTTCAAATGTGCCAGTGGTAATTACATCTACTTCTTTGGCAGCTTTACTAACACCAATTTCCGCAACTCGGGCTTTTAACTCTTCAGCAGTCCAGACTACCGCCCGTTTTCGGGTGATTTTCTCATTAATTTCCGCAATTGTTCGCATTTTAAATTTATTTGAAGGACTATCGGTACACTGGGGGCGTTGACGATAGCCTGCTTACGGGGGAGTAATTTTTAGGACCGTATTTTCAACCTCAGAGTGTCAATCCTCTACCCTGAGTTTAACGGAATCAGCATGAGAAGGTAAACCCTCCGTAGTTGCTAAGATGTCAATGGCAGATGCCACTTTTTCCAAAGCAGTTTGTGAGTATTGGATAATACTTGAGTGTTTTAAAAATGTTTCTACCCCTAAAGCTGAAGCATAACGGGCTGCACCGGAAGTAGGTAAGGTATGGTTAGGACCGGCTAAATAGTCTCCTACAGCTTCAGGTGTGGAACTACCCAAGAAAATTGCCCCAGCATGGCGAATTTGGTTCATTAAAGCCCAAGGATCAGCAACTTCTAATTCTAAGTGTTCTGGTGCAAACTCGTTGGCAAGTTCGGCGGCGGCTTCCAGGGATTCCACCACGACGATTAAACCATAATGGGCGATCGCTTTTTCCGTATCTATCCGGCGCGGGTGATCTACCAATTGTCTTTCCACCGCCATTTGCACTTTTCTTGCCAACCCCGCATCCGTTGTCAGCAAAATTGCGGCTGCCATAGGATCATGTTCTGCTTGAGCTAACAAGTCAGCCGCTACATAGGCAGGATTAGCTGTTTCATCAGCAATTACCAGCACTTCGCTCGGACCTGCTAAAGAATCAATTCCCACTGTTCCGTAAACCAACTTTTTCGCCAAGGTGACATAAATATTCCCTGGTCCTGTAATGACATTAACCTTGGGAATGGTTTCTGTGCCATAGGCTAAAGCCGCGATAGCTTGAGCGCCACCCACACGGTAAATTTCCTGAACTCCTGCTTCTTGGGCCGCTACCAAAACCGCAGGATTCACCATTTTACCGCCTCTAGCAGGTGTCACCATCACCACACGAGGGACACCAGCCACTTTTGCCGGAATGGCGTTCATTAACACTGTACTGGGGTAACAAGCCCGACCGCCTGGGATATATAAACCTGCTCGGTCTACGGGGGTATAGCGTTTGCCTAAAACTACTTGATCATCACCAAACTGTACCCAGCTTTTGGGAACTCGCTGACGGTGAAAAGCTTCTATTTTTTGGCAAGCGAGGCGAATCGCCTGGAGTAAATCCTTGGATACCTGTTGGTAAGCTGCATCCAGTTCTGAGCCTGTTACTTTGAGTTCTTCTGGTTTGAGGATTTGGTGATCAAATTCCGCTGTATAATGTAGTACAGCTTTGTCACCTTGGCGCTTCACCGCTTGCAACACTTCGCGGACTGTTGCTTCTTTATGAAGTACCTGTTCATCCTGGGTGCGATCGCAGATCCGTTGCAGTTCTGATCTAACGTCTGCCTGCTGAGTAATAATTCGCAGCATGGAGTAATGACAATGCCAAATTTTACAATATTTTGATTTTAAGAACCATTTGGGCTTTTTACTTGCTACTACAACATTGCGTCAGTAGAAAAACCATTCAAAATAGCTAAAAAGCCTAACATATAAGCTTTTTGACCTTTGATTTTTGACTTTTGACTTCCGCTCTGCGGTGTTAGGGTCTAAAGCTGGATATGATTCTCTTCTCTAGCTTAACCTGGATTTTTTCTGATACTACTTTATAAAACTCGGACAACCGTTCTATAAAACTTACCCAAAATTACCAAAGTCTAGACACATCTGGACAGCGATAACCTTAGTGTTTACTTCCTGCTTCATCACGGTCTTAGAATGGCTTCTAAGAGGTTTTTCCGCTCCACAGGCAATCTCGGTAGAACTTACCGTTTCTGACCGTAGTTCCTAAAAGGAACCCCAGAAATTTAATATTCCCTCTGTCTGAATTGAGGTAACTGGTCTGTTTTCCTTGTCAGTAAACCATTCTAATCTATTTTTTTAGCCGTAAGCATCAGCTTTTACGCCCAAATAAAATATTTTTTTTCAAAAATTATCACATCAGCAAAAATAATGCTATATTTATTAAACCTAGTAGTGTGTGTACATAATTAATAGTCTTTTTTTGGAATTACTGTGGCGAATACAAAATCTGCTCTTAAACGCGCTCAAATCGGAGAACGAAACCGACTGCGTAACAAAGCTTATAAATCAGCAGTTAAAACGCTGATGAAGAAATACTTTAGTTCTGTGGAAGCTTTTGCTGCCAACCCGACAACAGAACTCAAGCAGGAAGTGGAAACGAGAATGTCCGAAGCTTACAGCAAAATTGATAAAGCTGTAAAGACTGGTGTGCTTCATGCCAACAATGGAGCTAGAAAAAAGTCAAGTTTAGCTCGTAAACACAAAACCCTTACTGCTTAGTCAATAGTCAGTGGTTTGTTGACAACTCACCCTCTCCGGGGTTAGTCATTTGTTCATTGGGGAAACCTTCAAGACCGCGCTAACTCACCACTGACCATTGATTAATGACAAGCTATGCAACTTATAGATACCCACGTACACATTAACTTTGACACTTTCCAGCCAGATTTAGCAGCCGTTCGCACTCGGTGGCAAGAAGCAGGAGTAGTCCGATTAGTCCACTCCTGTGTTCACCCCCAGGAATTTGCGAGCATTAGCCGCATAGCCGAGCAGTTTCCTGAACTTAGCTTTGCTGTGGGGCTGCATCCTCTGGATGCTCATAAATGGGATGACCAAACAGCCGCCCAAATCAAGTCTTTAGCCAGTTCTCATTCTCAAGTGGTAGCCATTGGGGAAATGGGGTTGGATTTTTACAAAGCAGATAATTATGAGCTTCAGCATGAGGTATTTGCATCACAATTAGCGATCGCTTGTGAACTGAATTTACCAGTGATCATCCATTGTCGTGATGCTGCACCAGCAGTCAGGGATGTATTGCAAAAATGGCGGGATTTGCATGGGGAAAGGGTACGGGGTGTCATGCACTGCTGGGGAGGGACACCAGAAGAAACTCAATGGTTTCTAGATTTAGGTTTCTATATTAGCTTTAGCGGCACAGTGACATTCAAGAATGCTAAAACTATTCAAGAGTCTGCCGCAATGGTGAATAGCGATCGCTTACTGATAGAAACAGATTGTCCATTTCTGTCACCCGTTCCCAAACGTGGCGAAAAGCGGAATGAACCCGCCAATGTTCGCTATGTAGCGGAGCAATTAGCAAAACTACGAGAAGAAACAATAGAGGAAATTGCCCAGAAAACCACCCAAAATGCCTGTAGATTATTTGGTCTAGCGTTGTAGATGAGCATCAAGTCCCAAAGAATTAGCGCTGATTTAATCAAGAAGATACTTCTATTGAATGAAAATGTGCTAGAATTATTCCCTCTAAAACATTTAGGTTAAGCCATAATGGTAAAGGAAGGATAATAACTCCTAAAACTCAATTTGTGCTGTTATCAAAATGATATTAGCCAGTTTGGGAATTTGTGGTTTTAGCCAGCTTGATCAATCGCAACAACCCCAATCTAAAATCCAAAATTGTCTGCCCATCCACTTAAATCTCTACAAACGGATGCTCTCAATAGATAACAAACCGTGGCAACCTAGGTTGACTAAAAAAAACTTGAAACCTGAAAACAGCAATCCTTCAATATATCAAACAATAAAGAAAATCGTTAAAAATAATTGTCTAGTCCAGACAATCATATCCATATCAAATCCATAGTGCAGGCTCTGATGCCATATTGCGCTATCGAATTCGACTCTTGCGGAACTCCCAGTTTGGGGATCTTACAGCAAGGATAAAGTATCAGGCATAAGGTGTGAGGGGTGAAGTATGAAGAAGTGTGAAGTAAAAAAAATCTTATAGCCAACGCCACGCTATCAGCTAAATTGTCGGTGGAGCAGGCTGTTACCAAGTAAATAGACTTCAACACTCACCAATTCATATTTTATGCAGAAAAGCCTTCATGGCAGAACTCCACCAATACCTCTTTGAAAGTTTAACCAGGTTGATAAAGGTAAAGGCATGACTAACGACGATAAATACATGGAATCCGCCTTTCTATTACCCGACTTGATTGAAATTCAGCGTTCTAGTTTTCGCTGGTTTCTAGAAGAAGGGCTAATCGAAGAACTGAACTCCTTTAGTCCAATTACAGACTACACTGGCAAACTAGAACTGCACTTTTTAGGCAATAACTATAAACTCAAAGAACCTAAATACAGTGTTGAAGAATCCAAGCGGAGAGATAGCACTTATGCAGTGCAAATGTATGTCCCCACCCGGTTGCTGAACAAAGAAACAGGAGACATTAAAGAACAAGAAGTATTTATTGGCGATTTGCCATTGATGACAGATAGAGGCACATTTATTATCAACGGTGCTGAACGCGTCATTGTTAATCAAATTGTGCGATCGCCTGGAGTTTACTATAAATCAGAAATTGATAAAAACGGACGACGGACTTATTCTGCCAGCTTAATTCCGAACCGGGGGGCATGGCTGAAATTTGAAACAGATCGTAATGACTTAGTTTGGGTACGGATAGACAAAACCCGGAAACTGTCAGCCCAGGTACTGTTAAAAGCCCTGGGATTATCAGATAACGAGATATTTGATGCACTGCGCCATCCAGAATACTTCCAAAAAACCATCGAAAAAGAAGGGCAATTTTCCGAAGAAGAAGCCCTAATGGAATTATATCGGAAACTTCGTCCCGGTGAACCGCCTACAGTCCTAGGTGGACAACAGCTTTTAGACTCCCGCTTCTTTGATCCTAAACGCTATGACCTGGGTAAAGTTGGACGTTATAAACTCAACAAAAAACTTCGTCTTTCCGCCCCCGACACCATGCGCGTCCTCACCCCTGGGGACATCTTAGCCGCCATTGATTACCTCATAAATCTAGAATACGATATCGGTAGTATTGATGACATTGACCACCTCGGAAATCGCCGAGTCAGAAGCGTTGGTGAATTGCTGCAAAACCAGGTCAGAGTAGGGTTAAATCGCTTAGAAAGAATTATTCGAGAACGGATGACCGTATCCGATGCCGAATCTCTCACTCCCGCATCTCTAGTTAACCCCAAACCCTTAGTAGCAGCTATCAAAGAATTCTTTGGTTCGAGCCAACTCAGTCAATTCATGGATCAAACTAATCCCTTGGCAGAATTGACCCATAAACGCCGCCTCAGTGCCTTGGGACCAGGTGGTTTGACCAGAGAAAGAGCCGGGTTTGCAGTTCGAGATATTCACCCCAGCCACTACGGACGGATTTGCCCCATTGAAACACCAGAAGGACCAAATGCCGGACTCATCGGTTCATTAGCCACCCATGCCCGCGTTAACCTCTATGGTTTTCTAGAAACACCCTTCCGACCAGTAGAAAATGGCAAAGTCCTCTTTGATGTGCTGCCTGTTTACATGACAGCAGACGAAGAAGACGACCTGCGGACAGCCACAGGTGACGTTCCCCTGGATGAAAATGGTTACATCAAAGGACCCCACGTGCCAGTGCGCTATCGCCAAGACTGGACAACCACCGGACCCGAACAGGTGGATTATGTGGCAGTTTCTCCAGTGCAGATTGTCTCAGTAGCCACCAGCATGATTCCCTTCTTGGAACATGACGACGCTAACCGAGCGCTCATGGGTTCTAATATGCAGCGCCAAGCTGTACCCCTACTCAGACCAGAACGCCCCTTGGTGGGAACTGGTTTGGAAGCCCAAGCCGCCAGAGACTCCGGCATGGTCATAGTTTCCCGCACCGATGGCGATGTGGTCTATGTTGATGCCACAGAAATTCGTGTCCGCGCCAGTGGTCAGTTGTCCGCAGCCAGTGGTAGCCAAGTTATTGAAAAAGGCCAAGAACTTAAATACAAACTTTCCAAATATCAACGTTCCAACCAAGACACCTGTTTAAACCAAAAACCATTGGTGAGAATTGGCGAAAAAGTCGTAGCCGGTCAGGTATTGGCAGATGGTTCCTCCACAGAAGGGGGAGAACTGGCACTAGGACAAAATATAGTTGTCGCTTATATGCCCTGGGAAGGCTACAACTACGAGGATGCAATCCTCATTTCCGAGCGCCTAGTCCAGGAAGATATCTATACTTCCATTCACATCGAAAAATACGAAATCGAAGCCAGACAAACCAAACTCGGACCCGAAGAAATCACCAGAGAAATTCCCAACGTTGGTGAAGATGCCCTCAGACAATTGGATGAACAAGGTATTATCCGCATTGGGGCGTGGGTAGATGCTGGGGATATTCTCGTGGGAAAAGTTACTCCCAAGGGTGAATCTGACCAACCCCCCGAAGAAAAACTCCTCCGCGCCATCTTTGGTGAAAAAGCCCGTGATGTCCGCGACAACTCCCTGCGAGTTCCCAATGGTGAAAAAGGTCGGGTAGTTGATGTCCGGTTGTTCACCCGTGAACAAGGTGATGAACTGCCACCGGGGGCAAATATGGTAGTCCGGGTTTATGTCGCTCAAAAGCGCAAAATCCAAGTGGGCGACAAAATGGCAGGGAGACATGGCAACAAAGGGATTATTTCCCGGATTCTGGCTGCTGAAGATATGCCCTACTTAGCTGACGGTTCACCCGTGGATATTGTTCTCAATCCCTTGGGTGTACCCAGCCGGATGAATGTGGGTCAGGTGTTTGAATGTTTACTGGGTTGGGCAGGTCATAATTTGGGAGTCAGGTTCAAGATTACTCCCTTCGATGAAATGTATGGCGAAGAAACTTCCCGGCGGCTAGTGCATGGCAAACTCCAAGAAGCCAGAGACGAAACCACTAAAGACTGGATCTATAACCCCGACAATGCCGGTAAAATCATGGTCTATGATGGTCGCACTGGTGAACCCTTTGACCGGGCTATTACCGTCGGTGTGGCCTATATGCTCAAGCTCGTGCATTTGGTTGATGACAAAATTCACGCCCGTTCCACTGGACCCTATTCTCTGGTGACTCAGCAACCTTTGGGCGGTAAGGCTCAACAGGGTGGGCAAAGATTTGGAGAAATGGAAGTTTGGGCGTTGGAAGCTTTCGGCGCTGCTTACACTTTGCAAGAATTGTTAACTGTCAAATCCGATGATATGCAGGGACGGAATGAAGCCCTCAACGCCATTGTCAAGGGTAAGGCTATTCCCCGTCCTGGTACTCCTGAATCTTTCAAAGTATTGATGCGCGAGTTGCAATCTTTGGGTTTAGATATTGCGGTACATAAGGTGGAAACCCAAGCAGATGGTAGTTCCCTGGATGTGGAAGTAGACCTAATGGCAGACCAAGCTGCCCGGCGCACACCTCCTAGACCGACTTATGAGTCACTCTCTCGTGAGTCTCTGGAAGGGGAAGAGTAGCGAGGCAGAAGAAGGAGTCAGGAGTCAGAAGCCAGGAGTCAGGAGAAATGAAGAAGAAAGAAAGAAAGAAAGAAAGAAAGAAAGAAAGAAGAAGTAAAAAATTCCTTCCTCTTTCTCCTTCCTCTTTCCTCTTTCTCCTTATTCCTTCCTCTTTCTCCTTTCTCCTTCCTCTTTCTCCTTCCTCTTTCTCCTTATTCCTTCCTCTTTCTCCTTCTTCTGACTCCTTCTTCTGACTCCTGACTCCTGACTCCTGACTCCTTCTTCTGACTCCTGACTCCTGACTCCTGACTCCTGTTTTTTCATTTTTAATTCTCATGAGATCCCCCCAAACTAATCAATTTGACTACGTAAAAATTGGCATAGCTTCACCAGAACGCATCCGTCAATGGGGTGAACGGACTTTACCCAATGGACAACTTGTAGGTGAAGTTACCAAGCCAGAAACTATTAATTACCGCACCCTCAAACCAGAAATGGATGGTTTGTTTTGCGAGCGCATCTTTGGACCAGCTAAGGATTGGGAATGCCATTGTGGTAAGTACAAACGGGTGCGCCATAGAGGGATTGTCTGCGAGCGCTGTGGTGTAGAAGTTACAGAGTCCCGCGTCCGTCGCCACAGGATGGGTTTTATTAAGTTGGCAGCCCCTGTGGCTCATGTTTGGTATCTCAAAGGGATTCCTAGCTATATTGCTATTCTCCTAGATATGCCGTTGCGGGATGTGGAGCAGATTGTTTATTTCAACTCCTACTGCGTTTTAGCACCGGGCAACGCTGATACTCTCAGTTACAAACAACTGTTGAGCGAAGACCAATGGTTAGAAATTGAAGATGCTATCTACAGCGAAGATTCCCAGTTAGAGGGTGTGGAAGTTGGCATTGGCGCTGAAGCTTTGTTGCGGCTGTTGGCAGATATTAATTTGGAGCAAGAAGCGGAAACCCTGCGGGATGAAATCGAAAAGGCCAAGGGTCAGAAACGGGCAAAATTAATTAAACGGCTGCGGGTAATTGATAATTTCATCGCTACTGGTTCTCAGCCAGAATGGATGGTGATGGAAATTATTCCCGTCATTCCCCCAGATTTGCGCCCCATGGTGCAGCTAGATGGAGGCAGATTTGCCACCAGCGATTTAAATGATTTGTACCGCCGGGTGATTAATCGCAACAACCGTTTGGCTAGACTTCAGGAAATTCTCGCGCCGGAGATTATTGTCCGCAACGAGAAACGGATGCTGCAAGAGGCTGTGGATGCCTTGATTGACAATGGTCGGCGGGGACGGACTGTGGTGGGGGCTAATAACCGTCCGCTGAAATCCTTGTCCGATATTATTGAGGGAAAACAAGGACGTTTCCGCCAAAACCTGCTGGGTAAACGGGTGGACTATTCGGGACGGTCGGTAATTGTGGTCGGTCCGAATCTGAAGATTCACCAGTGCGGTCTACCCAGAGAAATGGCCATTGAGTTGTTTCAGCCCTTTGTGATCAATCGTCTGATTCGTTCCGGCATGGTGAACAATATCAAGGCAGCGAAAAAGCTGATTTCTCGCAATGATGCCAGTGTTTGGGATGTGTTGCAGGAAGTAATTGAGGGGCATCCAGTGATGCTAAACCGAGCGCCCACGTTGCACCGATTGGGGATTCAGGCCTTTGAACCGATTTTGGTAGAAGGGAGAGCCATTCAACTCCATCCTTTAGTCTGTCCCGCCTTTAATGCTGACTTTGACGGTGACCAAATGGCGGTTCATGTTCCCTTGTCCTTAGAGAGTCAAGCTGAAGCCCGGCTGTTGATGCTGGCTTCTAATAATATTTTGTCACCAGCGACAGGTAAACCGATTGTGACTCCTAGCCAAGATATGGTCTTGGGAGCATATTATTTGACAGCGGAAAACCCCAAGGCAACCAAGGGGGCGGGTAAGTATTTCTCCTCTTTGGATGATGTAATTATGGCCTATGAGGCGAAACAGGTAGAGCTTCATGCCTATATTTATGTGCGTTTTGATGGGGAAATTGATTCGGGTGAACCGGATACTGAACCTGTGGAGGTAATTGAGGACAAAGACGCTAAGGGCAGGCTGATGAGTCGGACTCTGATTTATAAGTTCCGACGGGTGCGGGAAGATGGGGAAGGGAATTTGATTTCTCAGTATATTTATACGACTCCAGGACGAGCAATTTATAACCAGGCAATTCAGGAAGCGATAGATGCGTAGAGAAAGGAGTCAGGAGTCAGGAGTCAGGAGTCAGAATGAAGAAGGAGTCAGGAGTCAGGAGTCAGGAGAAATGAAGAAGAAAGAAAGAAAGAAAGAAAGAAAGAAAGAAGAAGTAAAAAATTCCTTCCTCTTTCTGCTTTCTCCTTCCTCTTTCTGCTTTCTCCTTCCTCTTTCCTCTTTCTGCTTTCTCCTTCTGACTCCTTCCCTCTTCTGACTCCTGACTCCTGACTTCTGACTCCTTCAACTAACTAAGACTAATGACTAATAAAAATTATGACTAAAGCAGTTTTTCGGAATCTGGTAGTAAACAAAGCTAAGTTGAGAGACCTGATTTCTTGGTCTTTTACTCATTATGGAACAGCGCGGACGGCAGTAATGGCCGATAAACTCAAGGAATTGGGTTTTCGCTATGCTACCAGAGCCGGAGTATCTATTAGTGTGGATGATTTGATGATTCCTCCGGCTAAGAAAGAGATGCTGGAAGCAGCAGAGATGGAAATTTTAGTAACGGAGGAACGCTATCAACGGGGGGAAATTACTGAAGTTGAACGTTTTCAGAAGGTAATTGATACTTGGAACAGTACCTCAGAAGCACTCAAGGATGAGGTGGTGGTGCATTTCCAGAAAACAGATCCCCTCAACTCCGTGTATATGATGGCCTTTTCCGGGGCGCGGGGGAATATTTCCCAGGTGCGGCAGTTGGTGGGGATGCGGGGACTGATGGCAGATCCCCAGGGGGAAATTATTGATTTACCAATTAAAACCAACTTCCGAGAAGGTTTGACAGTTACAGAATATATTATTTCTAGTTATGGAGCGCGGAAGGGGCTGGTGGATACGGCGCTGCGGACTGCTGACTCTGGGTACTTGACCCGGCGGTTGGTGGATGTGTCCCAGGACGTGATTGTGCGAGAGTTTGACTGTGGCACAAATAAGGGCTTAACCATTGGGGCAATGGTCGAAGGGAATAAAATCTTAATTAAACTAGCGACGCGGTTGATGGGTCGGGTTGTGGGTGAAGATGTGGTGCATCCCGTCACAGGGGAAATCATTGCCCTGCGGAATACGCCCATTGATGATGATTTAGCGATCGCTATCCAAAAATCCGGAGTCCAAAAGGTAACAGTCCGCAGTCCCTTGACCTGTGAAGCTGCCCGGTCAGTGTGTCAGCATTGCTATGGTTGGAGTTTAGCCCATGCCAAGATGGTAGATTTGGGTGAAGCTGTGGGGATTATTGCCGCCCAAAGTATTGGCGAACCAGGGACGCAGTTGACCATGCGGACATTCCACACTGGAGGCGTATTCACGGGGGAAGTTGCCCAACAGGTGCGGTCTAAGGTGGCAGGAACAGTGAAGATTCCTCGCAAATTGCAAACCCGTCCCTACCGCACTCGTCATGGTGAAGATGCCCTGTATGTGGAAGCCAACGGGACTTTGACGATTGAGGGCGATAAGAAGTCGGGAACGGGGGAAAGTCAGGAAATTGCTGTTACCCAGGGTTCAACTCTATATATTCACAATGGTCAGCAGGTATTGGCAGAGCATTTGGTGGCTGAGGTAGCGCTGGGAGGTAGAACCACCAGAACCAATACAGAAAAAGCCGTGAAAGACGTAGCTTCTGACTTGGCTGGTGAGGTGAAATTTGCGGATCTGGTGGCAGAACCAAAGACTGACCGCCAGGGGAATACCACTACTACTGCTTCTAGAGGCGGTTTGATTTGGATTCTATCGGGGGACGTATATAACTTGCTGCCAGGGGCGGAGTTGATTGTCAAGAATGGGGATGCGATCGCTACCAATGGAGTATTGGCGCAAACTAAGCTGACAACGGTACATGGAGGCGTAGTGCGATTACCAGAAGCCATTCCCGGGAAAGGGACGCGGGAAATCGAGATTATTACCGCTTCTGTGGTATTGGATCAGGCAGCGATTACCGTCCAGAGTTCCCAAGGGCGGAATAGCTACTTGATTACAACCACGAATAATCAGGTATTTAATTTGCGGGCGACTCCAGGGACTAAGGTGCAGAATGGTCAGGTAGTGGCAGAATTGATTGATGACCAGTACCGGACGACCACCGGGGGCTTATTGAAATTTGCCCAAGTGGAAGTACAGAAGAAAGGGAAAGCCAAATTAGGCTATGAGGTGGTGCAGGGGGGGACGCTGCTGTGGATACCGGAAGAAACCCATGAAGTGAACAAGGATATTTCCTTGCTGCTGGTAGAGGATGGCCAGTATGTGGAAGCGGGAACAGAAGTAGTCAAAGACATTTTCTGTCAAACCGGTGGGGTGGTAGAAGTTACCCAAAAGAATGACATTTTGCGAGAAGTGGTGGTGAAACCGGGTGAGTTGTTGATGGTAGATGATCCGGAAACTGCGATCGCCCATGACAATACATTTTTGCAGCCCGGTGAAGAATTGCAAGGAATGGTGGCGACGGAGTTGCGGTATATCCAGTACGTAGAGACTCCCGAAGGTCCGGCATTGCTGAGTCGTCCGGTGGTAGAATTTGCTGTGCCAACCCACCCTGATGTGCCAGCGACAACGACGGTGAGTCAGGATACAGGGCGCTCCATTCAGTTACGAGCGGTGCAAAGGATTCCTTATAAGGATTCAGAGCGGGTGAAGTCGGTGGAGGGTGTGGAACTGCTGCGGACACAGATAGTGTTGGAGATTGAGCAGGAGACGGAGGGGGAACACGGGGCTTCGCCTTTGGCTGCGGACATTGAATTGATTACTGATGCTGAAAATGAGGAAATTCAGCGGTTACAGTTGGTGATTTTGGAGTCTTTGGTAGTGCGGCGCGACATTACAGCGGATGCGACCCAAGGCAGTACAGAGACTAATTTGGAAGTTGCGGACGGTGACACCATTGAACCTGGGGCTGTGGTAGCACGGACGAAGATATTGTGTAAGGAAGGGGGAATTGTTCGCGGTGTGCAGCAGGGAGCAGAAACAGTACGTCGTTGTTTAGTGTTGCGTCCCAATGATTTGGTAACTATAGGTACGAATGTGCTGCCGAATATCAAGAAGGGAGATTTGGTAGTGGAAGGCAGCGAAATTGCTCCTGGTATATTTGCGGCGGAATCGGGTCAGGTGGTGGAAGTCGTCAGTGGTCAGTCGTCAGTGGTGAGTCAGCGCGGTCTTGGGGGTTTCCCCCATGAGCGACTGACGAACCCCGAAGGGGTCAGTGATAAAACAACGGACAACGGACAACACTTCGACAAGCTCAGTGCATCGCTGACAAAGGACAATTCAGCCCACTCTATTACTCTCCGCGTTGGTCGTCCTTACCGAGTCAGTCCTGGGGCAGTGCTACAGGTCGAAGATGGGGATTTGGTGCAACGGGGTGATAATTTGGTGTTGTTGGTGTTTGAACGAGCCAAGACTGGGGACATTATCCAAGGTTTGCCCCGGATTGAGGAACTGCTAGAAGCCCGGAAACCCAAGGAAGGCTGTATTTTGGCGCGTCGTCCGGGGGAAGTGAAGATTGTCTACGGGGATGGAGATGAGGTGACTTCTGTTACTCGTGAGGCCTATTCTATTAAGATTGTGGAAGCCAATGGGACAGTGACCGACTATCCCCTCGGACCGGGGCAGAACTTGATTGTTCCTGACGGGGCGCAGATTGTGGCTGGACAACCAATGACTGATGGCCCTTCTAATCCCCATGAAATTTTGGAGATATTCTTCAGCTTGGGGTCAGAGGATGGTGTCTATGCTTGTGCGAGTCATGCGTTGCAGAAGGTGCAGACCTTTTTGGTGAATGAGGTGCAGATGGTGTATCAGTCCCAAGGGATTGATATCTCTGACAAACACATCGAGGTGATTGTCCGCCAAATGACCAATAAGGTGCGGATTGATGACGGTGGCGACACAACTATGCTACCGGGTGAGTTGGTGGAATTGCGGCAGGTGGAGCAGGTGAATGAGGCGATGTCCATTACTGGTGGGGCTAGAGCGGAATATACTCCCATGCTGCTGGGGATTACCAAGGCATCGTTGAATACTGACAGTTTCATCTCTGCGGCTTCGTTCCAGGAAACCACGCGGGTATTAACGGAAGCTGCCATTGAGGGCAAATCGGATTGGCTGCGCGGACTCAAGGAAAACGTGATCATTGGGCGCTTGATTCCCGCTGGGACTGGGTACAACACCTATGAGGAAGCGGGGGTGATTGATGATTACGTGATAGAGCCGGGTAGTGGGGTGCTGGATGAGGTTGATGACCCATTGGACATGGTGTTAGATGACCGGACAGCGAAACTCTATAATTTGGATGCACCGGGAATGGGAGATGGTGCTTTTGGTAGCAAGATAGGGGAAAGACTGATTTTAGATGATGATGATGATTTAATTGCTGATGAAATTAGCGATATTGTTGTTGAAGATGATGAAGATTTTGAGGAAGATGAAGATGAGGAAGATGATGAAGACTTTGATGATGAATAAAATCTAGTCATCAGGTAATGGGTACTGATGAACTGGCAGATCCCCGACTTCTTTAAGAAGTCGGGGATCTTATTCTTATTGGGGTACAATTATTTCCCGAATCGCTGTGGCTGTGGCTGGTGCGAGTAAAACACCATTGCGATAGTGTCCCGTAGCCAGAAGAACGTTCGTAAAACCCGGTAACTTATCAATTACTGGCGCTGGTCTGCCTTCGGGACGAGGGCGCAATCCTGACCAAGTGCGGAGAACCTTAGCTGCGGCTAAATCTGGGATAAATGCGATCGCTTGTTGTCTGACAGCATCCAATAATTCTTGACTTGGAGATATTTGATCTTCATCATCAGGAAATTCTACCGTTGCTCCTATCCAATAATCACCATTTCCCATTGGTACAATATGCACATCATTACCAGTAATCACCGGTTGAAAATCAGGATTGCCTAAAGTCCGTCCTAAACTTAAATATAAAGCTTGTCCCAGCACCGGACGGATATTCACCATTTGATCTAATTGTGCAGTTAAGGCCGTTGAACCTAAACCCGCAGACATGATAAACCAATCAGCGGTAACTTCGCCCTCTGTAGTTTCAATAAAATTACATTTATGTGGTTCTCCCAATCCTTTTTTGATGTGTAAAGGAGTTGGGGGTGGTGGAGGTGGGGTTTCTGTTCCCGTCACAGATACACCAAATTTGAATTTTACACCATTGCGTTGGGCTGCATCTACTAAGGCTAAAGTTAAAGCTGTAGCATTTAGTTGTAAGTCTTGGGGAGAATAGACAGCACCAATAATTTGCGGATCACTAACTTGGGGACAATATTTTTGCAGTTGTTTTTGATCCCAAACTTGCAATTCCCAACCTTGAGATTGGCGAATTTCCCGCAGTTGTTCCCATTCTGAAAGCACCTCAACCCCACTTTCTAAGGGGTGTTCTAAATTTTCTGACAACAGCATCACGATTCCTTGACGGTTACAAGGGATTTTTCGCCCTGTAATCCCTTCTAATTCAGGAATCAAAGTTTCATAGCGTTGGATGCTATTTTGTCGCATTCGCCAAGCAATACCCTTGGTTTTACTACTGATTATGCCCATTAAAACACCGAGGGCAGCGCTGGTAGAACCTTGTGCAGGTTGTTTTTGCTCGAAAACGGTGATGTTTAAACCTTTAACTTGGCTGAGTTCATAGGCGATCGCCGCCCCAACCACACCACAGCCGATAATTACTATATTCATAAGAATACCCGGTAAGTGGGAAACTCAGACACTTCAGTGCTGAGAGGAAAGCGACACGAGCGGTTTTAACCACCTTGAATATTTTTTCATTACCGCCTTGGAGTTGGGAAATTCGGGGTACTCTTGTGATGTACTTTCAACGGGACAATTACCGATTCAAAATTCCCAACTCTGTACGCATAATGTTTTGCTCCAAAGAGCCTCCCATTTCTGGGGTAATGTTAGCTAGATGCCTCCGGCACGCTGGCGCGAACGACCAGTTATAAGAGCTTGCTTGAGCTTGCAACACTGTTCCAGTGACCTTAGAACTGTTTAATCACAAGCGACAGAGCGGGGAACTAGCAACGCATTCCCAGGTGTCGTGACTCAAATAACGGCTACCATGAGACTAAGCTCAGGGTGGTCTGGTCAGTACAGCTTGTTTGATTACTCTTGCAAGCTCAGTCCCTTCAGGGCTGGGTTACTGACGGTTTTTGCTAGGAGTCAGAGGTGAAGAATCAAAAGTCTTCTTTTCCACCCTATCACTCCATCACCCTAGCATTTTGTGATTCAAGACTCGAAATGAAGCAGGGAACAGGGAACAGGGGAGAAATTTCTTTCTTCTTCTTTCTTCCTCCTGACTCGGTGACTCCTGACTCGGTGACTCCTCTCTTAGCTACTCTTTTCAGGAACTAGTTCTAAGAATTTGTCAATATCTGCAAAAGCTTCTTTGTATTTACTCGCAGCTAGGCTAGTATTGCTCGCAGTAGCAGCTTGATCAATTCTTACTAAGTCATTCAACAAATCTTTGCTGATTTGTCGAGCTGTGGCTTGGTTTTGTTTGGCTAGGTTAGGAATGATATAAGTCATATTTAACCTAGCTTCTGTCATTGGTCCGTGGATAAAATTACCCACTTTCACCCATTCACCCTTAGAAATGAGGTTTTTCAGTTCTGAAGAGCGATCGCGCACCATCTGAATTCCGGGAACATATTCCTGAATTTTGGCAACTTCCGCTGCTGTATAAGATGGTGGTACAGTAGCAACAGTAGGACCACCACAACTAATCAAAAATGTGGCTAATAATCCAAAAATCAGTGAAAAAATAGAACGTTGACGCACCATAGATGAAAATTAATTTTTTATTTGTTTACAGATTAACAGTGTTATTTTAGATCGCTATGTAATGAACCGTTACAATTAACTTAGGTTTTTCTGTCTTGATCTTCCCCACAGACCAAGCGAATAGAGGAGTATTATTGAGTGAACGCAGCCGAACAAGCCACAAACCTAGAATTTGCCAGCAAAATTGCTACAGTAGTAAATTTATTTAAATATGAATTTCCTGATGTCAAATCCGATCTTAAACCCTGGCACAATGACCCAGAAACCAGAGAATTAGTAGATCCAGATTCCATAGACATTGGTTTTCACTTTCCTGGTATCAGCAAATCTTGGCGCTGTCGCAGTATTTTAATTCAAATCCGATTTTATCAAGATCCTATCAATAATCACCGTCGCGCCATTGGTGTCGAAGCTGCTGGATTTGATCACAGTGGGGAAGTTTGGCGACTTTCTACCGTTGAAACTTGGAGTTTTGTCGGTGACTCTGCACCCTCGGCTGAAGTTGGGGAAAAGCTTAAACAGGTTTGTCGGCAAATTTTAGAGGTGTTTAATCGGCCGAGTGAGTAAAAAAAATAATTAGTTTTTCTGCTCATCTAAAGCCCATTCCCACCTTTGCTTTAAATCATTACAATGGCTAGGAGGTAAAAGTCCATCATGTTGAAGTCTCCCAACGACAATCCCCGGTGCAATACCAATTTCATTAGCAAACTGGATAATATTTACTTGACTAATTTTTGAGATTGATGCCAAAAATCGTTTTAAATCTCCAGGTGGAATGAGTATATCCGCAGAGAACTTGTTAGCTTCATTCTCTTTTTCTTGATCCTCAACAGAGACAACACCTGTTCCCTCAAGAAAGAAATCCCGCTTCCCATGTAGTAAAATGTGACCGGCTTCGTGGAAGAATGTAAACCACAAATGATCATCAGTTTTATACCGCAAACTGAGTTGAATGAGTGCTTTGTCAGCATTCAACCAATGAGTTGCACCACTAGTTCGTGTTTTCGGAAGTTCTGGCACAAAAACCACAGCAACACCAGCTTCTGCACACAACTGTACTACTTTTGGTTGGAAGATTTCTGGTAGTTCCACAGTTAAAGCACGGATTTTTCGCAATGCTTCCCTAAAATTGGTTGCATTGTAGGGAGCGCAAGCAATTTTAGATGCTTCTATTTCTCCACGACGTAACCAAGCAGATATAGCTCCAGCGTCGCTTTGAAATGCTTGAGATTTACGAAACTCTATATGATTATTCAACCATATACCCTCCCATTGTTCAGGGGAGGCGACTGCGAAAAAATTTAGCAGTTCCCGCAGTTGCTCCACTTTATCCCCACACCGGCGAATCCAGCCAGATTTAATCATGGCTGTCACAGGAATTTCTTTCAGCCAGGGTACTTGTTTTGCTAAACGCTTTTTTTCTTCCTGTTGTGCTAAAAACTCGCGGTAACGTCGTTCGTGATTGTTCCAAAAACTAGCTGGAATATTGAATACTAGTTCTAGCTGTAATGCTGTTTCTGGCGTAATTGCAGCTTTACCCTTAATAATTTCATTAATTGTTTTTTTTGGTCTTCCTGTCCGTTCCGCTAGTTCTGCTTGGGTCATATCCCTATCTTCCAGAACTTCCAAAAGGGTATCCCCCGGAGGAGAAACGTAATCTGGATTGTACCGATTTTGGATCTTACTTTCCATGATAATTCTCCACGCCGATTATTCTCACGGCAGTTACTTGATTCCAGTCGAGACCACCATCTGATTTGGTAGGAATTGGTTCATCTGCTGGCTCAAATATAAGCCGATATGGATGATCCAAATCGAGTGCTAATTGACCTGCTCGATCATGAATTAATTCGTGGCAACGTCCGGGGAGATTTCGCATATCTTCAAGCACGTTGGCATAGTAACGCAAATGATCTAGCCGTTTTCTGATACGTTTAGCTCTATCTGCACCATGATTTTTCACTAAAAGCCGTTGGTTATTGCACTCTTCTTCAAACTTGCTACTCTCGAATACAATATCCATTCTATCACGGTTCTATAAATATTGTTAACTTTAAAGGTTAACAATATTTTAGGATATAAATGCAAAAATGGCAGGAATTACTCAGAAAAGAGGTTTATATTCTTACATACTAGAACTTATGTACTAAATCAGGGTCAGGCTCAATATTACTCGTTATCAGTTTTGCAACTACCATCTACACAGTATGGTGATTGATAGGTTTGGGAACGCTTACCAAACAATGTATAACGATTATCCCGAATTTGTTCATAAAACCTATCTCCTGCCCATTTCATCCCCGGTAATGCCCGATACGCATCCACAAATATACTACCCAAAGGTAATAGTCGTCCAATTTCCTCAGCAGCATTACTACCTTGCCAACGTCTTTCTGTAGCATTACCATCAATTAAAATCATCCCCTGTTGACAATCTGTCGAGGTAATCCCCCATTGAGATAATGTCTCCTCATCTTGCATAGAAACGTAGCGAAACAGTTTCCCTTGGTCTAAAGTTTCCAACAACTGCACTAAAGTCACACAAAGATTGCAGTTGCCATCATAGACACGTAGTAATTCATAAAATTATTAGCTATATAGCGTTATGCACTTGAACGAGAGACATCATAGCACCCTCCTCGCTTGCGGGGGGATTGGGGTTCTTGGATCTTACTTTTTAGTGCGTATTTGTGAATTTATCTGTATCTACTTTACTATATAAACAGTGAAAAAACTAATTCTGCTTTGGCAATTTTCCAGTACAACTAAGTAGGTTGGCGTTGAAAATTGTCGTTATAGCAAGGCAATAGGCAAGAGGCAAGAGTAAAGAAGTTTTCAGCGATTTTACGTTTCTTTACACAGTTTGGTTTTATTGTGTTCACCTACTTAACTATTAAATAGCAATGTGAAATCATGACTCAAAATACCATTAATTATGTAATTCATGATGGCAATTCCCGTGGACATAATCATATTGATTGGCTGAATAGTTATCATACATTTTCCTTTAGCAGTTTTTATGATTCCAACCGGATGGGATTTCGTTCTTTGCGAGTGATTAATGATGATCGCATTGCTGCTGGTGCAGGATTTCCCACTCATGGACATAAAGACATGGAAATTCTCACCTATGTTTTATCAGGTGCGGTTGAACATAAAGATAGTTTAGGCACAGGTTCGGTAATTCTTCCCGGTGAAGCCCAGGTTATGAGTGCAGGAACTGGAATTATGCACAGTGAATTTAATCCTTCTCAAACTGAAGAATTACACTTGCTGCAAATTTGGATTTTACCAAATCAGCAAGGACTAAAACCTAGATATGAACAAAAAGCTTTTCCTAGGTCAGAGAAGCAGGGAAAAATGCGTTTGATTGCGGCAGAAGATGGACGAGATGGGGCTGTAACTATTTACCAAGATGTCTCTTTATATGCGGGAATTTTAGCACAAGGTGATGTGGTAAATTATCATGTCCAAAACCATCGTTATGCTTGGTTGCAAATAGCTAAAGGTGAAGTAATTTTCAATAATCACGAATTGAAAGCTGGAGATGGAGTAGAAATTACAGGAGAAGAGAAATTAACAATTAGCAGTAATTCAAATGCAGAAATATTACTGTTTGATTTAGGTTAAGTATTCAGTTATAGCAATCGTTCATACCCAGATCCCCGACTTCTTTTATTTATTGTGTCCACAAATTATAAATTGATGTCAGAAGTCGGGGATCTTATCTTCATCTATTCTAAAAGAGAAAGTATCTTTGTGCCATTGGTAAAACGGTTGCTGGTTCACAAGTTAATAATTCACCATCTGCGCGAACTTCGTAGGTTTCTGGATCTACTTCAATATGAGGTAAAGCATCATTTAATTTCATATCTCGCTTAGTAATTTGACGAGTTCCTGAAACTGCGATCGCTAATTTTCTTAATTCTAATTGTTGAGGAATTTCTCTGGACAAAGCAGCTTGAGACACAAAAGTTAATGATGTTGCATTTCTAGCACCAGCAAAACTGCCAAACATCGGGCGCATATATACAGGTTGGGGTGTGGGAATACTAGCATTAGCATCACCCATCTGTGACCAAGCAATCATGCCGCCTTTAATGACAATTTCCGGTTTGACACCAAAAAAAGCAGGTTTCCACAAACACAAATCGGCTAATTTACCCGCTTCTACTGATCCCACATATTCAGAAATACCATGAGTAATTGCCGGATTGATTGTATATTTAGCAACGTAACGTTTAGCTCGTAAATTATCGGCATGACTATCACCAGCAAGGCTTCCCCGTTGCACCTTCATTTTATGTGCTGTCTGCCAAGTTCTAATTATTACTTCACCGACACGCCCCATTGCTTGGGAGTCAGAAGCAATCATACTAAACGCGCCTAAATCGTGCAGAATATCTTCCGCAGCAATAGTTTCTCGACGGATACGGGATTCAGCAAAAGATACATCTTCAGGAATAGCTGCATCTAAATGATGACATACCATCAACATATCCAAATGTTCATCTAGAGTGTTGACGGTGTAAGGACGGGTAGGATTAGTGGAAGATGGTAAAACGTTACTTTGTCCGCAAACTTTAATAATGTCTGGTGCATGACCACCTCCAGCACCTTCTGTGTGATAAGTGTGAATAGCACGATGTTTAAAAGCGGCAATTGTATCTTCCACAAAGCCGGCTTCGTTTAAAGTATCAGTGTGAATTGCTACTTGCACATCATATTCATCAGCAACGGTCAAGCAAGTATCAATTGTGGCTGGATTTGTTCCCCAATCTTCATGGAGTTTTAACCCCATTGCCCCGGCTTCGATTTGTTCTATCAGTCCTTGGGGTTGACTGGTGTTACCTTTGCCCACAAATCCTAAATTGACAGGGAATGCGTCAGCAGCTTGCAACATTCGGTACATATTCCAGGGACCAGGGGTACAAGTTGTGGCATTTGTTCCCGTAGCTGGGCCTGTCCCACCACCAATCATGGTGGTAATACCGGAAGCAATAGCGACTTCAATTTGTTGGGGACAGATAAAATGGATGTGGGTATCTATTCCCCCCGCAGTGAGAATCATTCCTTCACCGGCTAAAGCTTCTGTTCCCGGTCCAATAATAATATCTATATTGTCTTGAATATAGGGATTTCCGGCTTTACCAATTTTATAAATTTTGCCGTCTTTAATGCCAATATCTGCTTTGACAATTCCCCACCAATCGAGAATTAAAGCATTAGTAATAACTAAATCTACTGCACCATCATGATTAGAAATTGGGGATTGTCCCATCCCATCTCTAATGACTTTTCCCCCACCAAATTTCACTTCATCACCGTAAGTTGTGAAGTCTTTTTCTACTTCTATAAATAGTTCGGTGTCGGCTAATCTAATTCTGTCTCCTACTGTTGGTCCGAAGGTATCGGCGTAGGCTTGGCGGTTCATTTTGTAGGGCATATTTTTATCCTTTTTTTATCACGCTTTAGACGCAGAGAGACAGAGAGAATTTTAGAGGTCTCCGTCAATTTTGTTGTTGAAGCCATAGATTTGGCGTGTACCAACGAGAGGAACTAGAGTAACTTCTTTTTCGTCTCCTGGTTCAAATCTGATGGCTGTGCCGGCGGGAATATCTAATCGCATTCCTCGTGTTTTTTCTCTATGGAAGTTTAACGAGTTATTGACTTCGTAAAAGTGAAAGTGTGATCCTATTTGAATTGGTCTGTCTCCTGTATTTGCGACTATTATTTTAGTAGTTGGACGACCTGCATTTAATTCTATTTCACCATTGGGTGTGATGATTTCGCCTGGTATCATAATTGAGTTTTCCTGATTTAAAGGTTTTCTAAGAATTCCACAAATGCTCTCAAAGCTTGAGGACATTCAACTTTCATGGAAGCCTCTCTAAAATTTCTAGTGGCTGTAATGGGGCTTCAAAATTGCTGAAAGGGCGATAACCTTGAATATTAACTGATGTTAATCTCATATTGTTTTGTCTTCATTTGCACTTTCTCCTATCTTAATCATTTCTAACGAATTGGATTATGTACAGTTACCAACTTTGTACCATCAGGAAAAGTGGCTTCCACTTGAACATCATGAATCATTTCAGGAATCCCTTCCATAACATCATCACGAGTTAATAAAGTTGTCCCATAACTCATTAAATCTGCTACAGTTTGACCATCTCTTGCACCTTCCAAAATCGCCGCAGAAATAAAGGCAACTGCTTCAGGATAATTTAATTTTAACCCTCTATTTTTACGTCTTTCTGCCACTAAAGCAGCGGTGAAAATTAATAATTTATCTTTCTCTTGGGGTGTAAGCTGCATTGTTCCCTCCTCTGCGTTCTCTGCGTCTCTGTGGTTCGTTTAAATTTGCCATACTCTAGGAATACAATTACCACGATTTAGACAAGATACTCGTAACATTTGCCAAATATTTGTAAACCAACTTCTGACTTGGGATGTAGAATTACCACGATATCGGCACAAAAATCCATGTTGTAAGCGAGTTACTCCAGCATCAGAGTTTTGAATAATTAAAGAACGTGCTTGGTTGATGATTCCTGGAGATATGGGGAAACCAACGCCAACAAAACTACCAACAACGGGATTGTCTCTTAAACCATGAGGACTGTGAAACACTTCTTCGCTACCAGGGACGATTTGTCTATCAATCCATAATGGCATACCATTTTGCCAGATTTCTGTGTGCGATCGCATCTCTCCCTCTAAAAACTTTTCTCCCCTAGCACTTCTACCGAATCTCGTAATTTCCCAGCCCAAATAACTCGCACCTACAGCTAATTCTACCCGCACATCTTGGCGATAAATTGCCCCATTAAACAAAATCGTTTCTTGGGGTAAATATTCTAAACAAGCATGAGCATCAATTTGAATATCTACGGTTTGTCTTGCTAATAAGCCATTACTACGATATATTTTACTTGCGGCTGCGGTAGTAATTAAGGCGTTTGTCTGGGGTTGGAGGTGAATTTCTGAAGATAGGCGATCACCTCCCACAACGCCTCCAGCATTGTGTAAAATCACGCTATGGCAAATTCCCTGTCCTTCTGGGTAAAAGGGGCGTTGTACCTTAAAAGGGGCTTGATGGTGATTGTAAATTAACTGAGTGGAATCTTGGCAACGAGCATAAACTAAGTTAAGTTTGCCATGCCAACCTTTTATTGTGTATGAGTTGTCAATCATTTAGAGAGCAGAGTAACCGGTTTAACATATTATTCAATCATTTATGACAATATTTTGGTTGGCATTAGCTGGGATTGTTGGCTGGTTTATCAGTTTATTAGCGGGTGGTGGGAGTGCATTAATTCTTATGCCCATTGTTGGGATGTTTCTAGGGGCAGTAGCGATCGCTCCCGTAATTACTATTAGTGGGCTATTTGGAAACAGTGAAAGAGTATTTGTATATTGGCAAAAAATTAATTGGGATGTTGTTAAATGGGAGTTACCCGGAGCAATTTTTGGCGGAATTTTGGGAGCTTTTACACTAACAAAACTTAAATTAGATTGGTTAAGTATTTTAGTTGCTATATTTCTGATTTTTTCGGCTGCTAGTTACTTGTTTAAAAATGAAGAAAAATCTTTTTCAGTCAAAGCTTGGTATTTTTTACCAGCAGGTTTTGTTTATGCTTTTTTCTCTGGATTAATAGGGAGTATGGGTCCTGTATTAGCTCCACTTTATATTAACTATGGCTTACAAAAAGAAGAATTACTCGCAACTCAGGCAACAAATCGAGTAATTGTTCATATCGTTAAAATTGTTGTTTATGGTTTTCTTGGTGCTTTCAAATTACCATATATTGGTTATGGAATTGTCCTTGGTTTAGCTGCTATACCTGGCAACTGGTTGGGACATTTGGTTCTCCAAAAAATCAGCGAGAAACAATTCCGGCGACTGGTTATCTCCTTTGTCCTGTTCAGTGGTATCCTGATTTTATGGCAGCAACGAGAATTATTAGTTTTTTGGTAAAATAACTTTTCATTTAATTTTTGCAACTTGATTTGATCATGATGCAATGCTAAAATTAACTCAGGAATTTATCAAAGACTAAATCAGGATTTTCTTAATCTATTACAAATGGCTAGTTTAGTATAAATAGCAAGTGTTAAGCCCAATACCCGTGAATGAAATTGTCAAACTGCTTGTGGGGGAAGGATTTTCAAGTCTTTTTCTATATCTCTGATTTCAGATTTATGGGAAGAGTTTTTGCGCTTGAATTTGGACATTTTAATTTTGACAACACGGGGATTAATACGTTTTCGTCGGGGGCGATCAATTTCAGACTGGGAAATTAATGATAATAAATATTGATGTTGAATTTCTCGTAATTTTAAGGATGAATGGCTGATGAGTTGTACTAAATCTATAACTAGTTGCAAAGATTCAAGAAAACTAAGGAGTAAAGGATTTTTATTATATTCGTTAGCAGATTGGTAAATTAAATCGCGGAGTAGATTATAAGCAATTAACATAGCATAAAGTTCTTGTTCGACTAATTCAGATGTTTTGCTCCGAAAAATAGTGGGCATTTGTCCTTTGAGCGTAGCACATTGATGTGTTTTTATTTCACAGAAACTAATTTCCACCTCCCATCTGCAATGATAGTGAATAATTAATTCTTTGGCAGAAATATTAGGGTCAATAATACTAGTAACTAAACGACGAGGGAGAAAACCAGGAATTTGATATTCAATAACTCGGACAATGATACTTTCCTGATTCCATTGTTTATGCGATTCTGTAGATTTTTCTAAATTGAGAATTTTGCCATTAATTTCTGATAAATAACTTCCATCTGGATATCTAGCCATGTATCCATCTGGCAAACGAGAATCAGAGATAACAGGTAGTTTAACATTAGAAGCTACCCTAAGTAAAAAGTCGCATTCTTTTGTACGAATACTAAAAATAGTTGCAAAGGAATATAAACCAGCATCTAATAAAAATAATAAGTTTTTCTGGTTAAATTGTGCCAGTAATTTAGTCATTAAAGTCCTTTCACCAGTTCCTTTACCTTGGCTCGAACCATAGGTAAAATCTAGGATCAGGCGTGTTGATGCTGATATTAATGTGACTATTCTCAGCATGGGAAAAGCACTTTCTCCTCGACCACATTTAGACTTCCCAAATTTATCACGATTACTTTCAGTATCAGGTGTCGTACCTGTGGAACCATCAAATATTACTGTAGTCCATTTATGAAAGTCATATTTCAATGTTGTCAAACTAGAAGTGAGTTTTTTAAATATTAGTTGAAAAACTGTTAATCCTATACGAACTCTGGCATGACTCATAGCACCTTCAGAAATAAGTTGTTTTGGTAGACAACAGGATAACCACCTCAATCCTGATATCATCCAATCCATTATTCCTAAATAACTTAAATCACGACGGATAGTGGAGAGAATTACAAACCAAATGACAAACGTTGGTACTAGAATCGTTCCTTGACGACATTTACTTGATGAAACACTCGCCAAAGATTCTTTGATAATAGTTGATAAATGTTTTGCAATTGGTTGCAGATCATATTCTGTCGTAAACTGAGTAAGCATCTGATGATGTTCTTTTTGAATTCCCATACAAAACTGTCAAGGATGACTTGAAATAAACTCTTATAAAGCTTAAATATTCTTTCATATTTTGTCAATATATACTATCAGGCTACTCATTTTGGAGCAGGAATAAAAATTCTCGACGAAAAAAATGACACATTTATGATTTTTTAAATTTGATTTCAAATAATTGACAAGATTGATGATTTATAAATTCAAGAAAAATCTCATGATCATATAATTTTAGATACATTTTGCCTGGAGTTTAGACTAAACTGAAGTTATTTTTATGCCTTAATATTTGCAGAATTAATATTAGTAATTATTTGTAGGCTATTAATTTCATTCACGGGTATTGGTGTTAAGCCTACATCTTAATTTTTGAGGTTTTAAATATGGTTGCTTCTCCCCAAATCTACATCACTCCCGAAGAATATCTAGAATTAGAAGAAAATAGCCCCATTAAGTATGAATACATTGATGGATATATCTACGCAATGGCTGGCGCATTAGAAGCTCATGTTACTATAGCTCTTAATTTGGCAACACTACTGCGTAATTATATGCGTGGTTCTGGTTGTCGAGTATATATTTCTGATATGAAAGCCAGAATTGAGTCTTTAAATAGATTTTTTTATCCTGATATTATGGTAACTTGCGACAAGCGTGATCAAGACACACTAGGATATAAAAGATTTCCCTGTTTAATAATCGAAGTTTTATCTGATTCTACAGAAGGATTTGATCGAGGTGACAAATTTGCTGATTATCAAACTATAGAAACTTTACAAGAATATATTTTAATTAATCCGAAAAAACCGAGAGTTGAATGTTTCCGCCGTAATGAAGATGGACTTTGGGTATTACAGTCTTATGCAGGAGAGGAAACTTCATTTCAATTACAAAGCATTAACTTTGCAGGAACAATGACGCAACTTTATGAAGATGTAGATTTTCCGTCTCCAGCGGAATTTTCCCAAATCCAAAATCAAAAATTTTGGACTTTAGACCTTAGATAAATCATCCAAAATCCAAAATCCAAAATCTAAAATTGTTTAAGCCATTTGATTTTCAATCGCCCACCGTGCTAATTCAGTCCGGTTGTGGAGATTGGTTTTGCCCAACATATTGGACACATGGCTTTCAACAGTCCGCTGGCTGACATTTAATTCTTCAGCGATTTCGCGGTTTGCTAAACCCCTAGCGACAAACTGGACTACTTTCAGTTCAGTGGGGGTTAACTGGACATCGAAAGGAACTTGGATACGAGAACCGCTGTCCGCACCCTTGGTTTGATGTTCTTTCCAACGGATAGTTTGCTTAAGTGAGGATTCTACTTGTGCTACGAGTTCTTCCGGTTCAAAGGGCTTGATCATATATACGTCAGCACCTTTATTTAACCCCTTAACTCGGTCTGCACTTTGACCTTTAGCTGAGAGGAAAAGAACGGGAATCCAACTAGTTCGTTCAGTCTTGCGGACTTCTTCGACAAAAGTGTATCCGTCCATTTCCGGCATAATCACATCACAGATGATCATATCTGGAACTTCGGTTTCTAGAAGATCCAGGGCTTCTCTGCCATTGGCGGACGTGATGACTTCGTAGCCCCGGAACTCTAAGTAATCCTTCACCAGCAAGATGAGGTTAGGGTCATCATCAATGAATAGAAGTCTTTTGTGGTCTTTCATGCTGGGTTCTTTCATAACAGTGGCACTTCTCGCGCTTCGATCCATTAAGGTATTGATATAGTTATCCCGTATGGTGGATGACTTAGGATGTTGTCTTTTTTCCCACTTAACTTACTTTAACTCCCCTAAGTCTTAAAAGTGTTAGTTACTTTCAACAGACTTGCAGGTGAATGGAAAAAGTCTAGTAAGGATACGTATAGCAGTAGTCTTTATAATGCGCTATTATAGATCCATTTGAAAGTTGCAGGCTGAAAACCCTGATTAAATTATCGTCCTTGTGAATCACA